>DASVOW010000950.1:0-22185 GCA_036383155.1 Ktedonobacterales bacterium | reverse complement strand
CTTGCCGCGAAACACGCCGCCCGCGAGCGCGCCCTACCGAAATCGCGGGCAGCCATTCGTCTCTGCGCGAACGCGATACGTGCGGCACATCGCGACGAATTCGAAAGCGCCACTCAACTCCTGGCGGATGCGGGGAGGTTGCTACATGGCATGGCTGAGGACCTTGATAAGCACCTCGATATCTTCTATGCCGGCTTCGTCGCAGACGCCCAAAAGGAATACGCCGAAGCGGCTTTGACCTGTGCGCTGATCAAGCGCGAGCCGCTGCCTTCTCCAGAGGAGCTCGGTGTAGAGTGGGCGCCCTATGTCAATGGACTTGGAGAGACCATCGGCGAGCTCCGCCGCTATGTGCTTGACCGCATGCGCCTCGGCAAGCTCGACGTGGGCGAGGTGCTACTTCGGGATATGGATGAAATTTACTCCTTGCTCATCACACTCGATTATCCCGACGCCATCACCGGCAATCTGCGCCGCACCACCGATGCGGCTCGCGGCATCCTGGAGAAGACTCGCGGTGATCTAACGCTTGGTGCCAGCCAGGCGCGTCTCGACGCAGCCTTGGCCCGTGTGCAGGAACGTCTCGAACGCCTGACAGATTTCTAGAGGTTCGCAAGGGAGAGCAGACGACATGGACGAGAGCACCACGCCAGACGCTCAGTTGTCGTACGCAGTGCAATCGCCCGAAGCCGCCTACCATCAGACTGTATACACCGACGCTGCGTATGCCAGTGAGCAGGCCCTTGCGGAAACGCCAGTAGATTCCAGCCCTGCAAGCTATAGGCCTCCACACGGCAAGCTGGTAAGCTGGCTGCGGCTGTGTCGCCTGCCCACGCTCGTGCTTGGCGTGGCGCCAGTGCTCATCTCACTGGCGCTCCTCTGGGCGCACAACACCTACCTCTCGCCCATACCCGCAATCTGCGCGCCCCTGGCAGTTGCGCTCGCCCTTGCCGGCGGCAACATGCTCGATGAGCACCTTGAGTTGGCACGGAGCGCCGGGCAAAGCTGGATTCGAGAGCCCGGTGGCGGCTACTACGCTGGTAACGCGCTTGAGCACTCAGGAATACGTCCACTGATCGCGCTCCGCGTCAGTCTGATACTGCTAGCTCTGAGTGCGCTCGTGGGCATCCCGGTTATCCTAGCAGGCGGCATACCGGTAATTGTGCTCGGTATCATCGGCCTCACCAGCGTATTCCTCTACTCCGCTACACGCTTTGCATTCAAACGCCTACCCATTGGAGAGTTGATCCTGCTGCTCACACTCGGCCCGGGGCTCGTCGCCGCCACCACGCTCTCTCAGCATGCAAATCTCTCGCTGGAGTCCCTCCTGCTCGGCGTTGCATTAGGACTCTTTGCGGCGGCGCTAGTAGAAGCGGCGCATCTGCGTGACGTGGAAGTCGACACACACTCTGGACGGCGAACGCTGCCCGTCATCCTCGGCACACGAGCCGCACGCCTGACCTACGTCGTCTGCATCGTTACGGCATATGCGCTTGCGCTCGCGGCGGCGCTGCTCAAAGCCGATATACCTGGCGCGGCCGCCGCTATTCTGGCACTGCCAGCCACGTTGATGGCATTGACAGGCACAATGCGTGCCCTGAGCGTGAATGTGCGTAACGTCGCCGTCGTGCAGACGCTCCGCGCATATAGTACATTCGCCGCATGGCTTGGTGTAGGCATCGTCGTCTGGCATCTGGTCGAGTTGCTGATACCATGGGCACTCTCAACCTTCGCGGGTTAGGCAAATACTCTGACCGGAAGCTAATGCGGTCAAAGCATAGAAGCGTGATATGCTGGGGTGGCGTTGGGGCGGAGGTAGCACGTGCCGCACTACGATCAGGGATTTACACCACAAGACCCGCAAGATCAACATAACGTGGCAACGGAGCCATTACACCGATCCCTTTCTCCCGACGAGCCAGACTCGCCCCTCTTCGCGCGTAACCCACTTCCCCCACGTGTCCTCCGTTCGCCCGCGCACACGACTCAGACACCCACTCCAAGCGCTCACCGGCAACGTAGCGCCTTCGACGCCATCTTCAGCGGGACGCGCCTGCTCGTCGGTATCGGCATTGCTCTCGTGGCGGCAATCCTGCTCACGTCCACGCTGTTCGCGATGGGAGCATTCGACGCGAATCCATTCGCTCGTGGACAACGAAGCGCCACCAACCAGCACATCTCATCCACCCATGCGCTCACCCAAGGGAAATCTCAGGCTAACGGCAGCACCTTTCCAGTCCCGCCAGCCATTCCGTCACACTTCTCGTTTGGCCTGATGAACTCACCAGGCGATGTCAGCCTGATGAATGACATGCGCTCGCGCAACGGCGCCGCCTGGGATTTCCGCTACCAATACCTCGCCGGTGGCGTCAATACCGGCCACGGATGGGAAACGTGGAACCAGCCCAGCGGCGCGTTCGCCACATTCTACGCGCAGGATAGTGCAAATAATCGCTACATCCCTGCTTTCGTCTACTATGAGATGCTGCAATCTACCGGCACCTGTGACTCGTGCATTGAGTCACAGCGCGACCTGACCAATCTGAACACACCCTCCGTCATGCTTGCATACTACGCCAACTGGCGCCTGCTTATGCAGAAGCTCGGCGCGTATGGTCACCCGGCGCTTGTCATCGTCGAGCCCGACTTCTGGGGTTTCATGCAGCAATCCGTCCTCCTCGCCGATAAGGGCGCGGCGGCCATTCCGGCGAGCGTCTCTAGTTCCGGTGACGCCGACGCCGCTGGCTATCCCAACTCTGCGCAGGGCTACGCCTGGGCGCTGCTCCACATCCGCGACCGCTACGCACCCAACGCCATATTAGCGCTACACGTCTCCAACTGGTCCACTGGTGACGATATCAACTCCAGCACCGACCCAGCGCTCGATGTTGACCACACTGCCAGGAGTACCGCGACATTCCTGGCGACCGTCGGGCTAAGCGGCAATCCAGCGGGCGTCTCCACCTGGGACGTGCTTTCAGACGACGTAGCAGACCACGATAGCGGCCAGGGCGCAGCGTGGTGGGATCACACGAACCAGCAATACCCCAACTTCGCCCGCTACCTCACCTTCGCCCATACACTCTCGCAGCAGACCAAACGCTGGATTCTCCTCTGGCAGATCCCCGAGGGCAACCAGTTCTTCACCTCTGAGAACAACACACAGCACCACACGCAAGACAATCGCGCCGAATACATCCTGAGCCACGTCGCAGACTTCGCACAGGCCGGTATCGCAGGCGTACTCTTTGGCCCTGGCAACGACGGCACGATGGTGGACGACGCCTCACACGACGGCGTGACAAATCCCCCGCCGATAGCATCCTACCAGTGCGATCACTGCAACACGCACCTGAGCATCTATCCTGACGACGATGGCGGCTACCTGCGGCTCTTCGTCGGCGCCTACTACCGCCACAGCCCATTGCAGCTCGCTACCCCTGGCGCATGGACCCCACCACCGTCGCCCGACGTGGGTAGCGCGACGGCAACGCCTCTCCCTGCCGGCTCCTGCGAGGGAACTCCCACAGCCGCTATCGGCAAGACCATCGCCACGCCAAATCCTGTCCCCGCCGGTGCCACAGTGTCGGTCAGCACGTACATCATGCTAAACTGCAACACCCAGGCGCTCGTGGATATTGAGATATACGGCGTCGGCGTACGCATCCAGCAGGCCGCCCTGGATCGCATCAGCTTCCTTGCGGGACAAGGGCGGACGTTGACGATTCAACTGACCATCCCCCAAGGCACCCCCGCCGGCAAATACATCGTCAAAGTTGGCGTGTTCCAGCAGGGCTGGGGCACCCTCTACGGCTGGAACGACGGCGCCACCAACCTGGGCGTCCAGTAGCTCGAATGCCACATCCACTCGTGGGCGTGTCCTTGCTATTACCTCTTACACACCATCTCCGTCGCCGTCGTATTTTGCCGCCAACTTCCTGATGGTGGTCATATTGCGCATCGTCAGCGGCTCTCGAATCGTCTTCTCGAACAGCCCGCCAGAGAACAAGGGAGACTCGCTGAGCCGTGTGCGACACAGCCAATAGACCTCGCGCTCATGATGGTGAAAGTCGTCTACAGAAGTGCGGAGCGCCACCAGCTTCTCTCGCACCGCATCAGATGGCGCCGCGTGGAGAAACGCGACATATATCGAGGAGCCGGGTGATGCCGAGTCAGCAGGCGGAAATGCCTGATAGTTCGTAACTGCAACAAGCTCGCTGGCAGACCGAATGAACGTCGCCACATCATAGCCGAGGCTGAGCCGTAGGTGCTGCTCGATCTGCTGCTCAAGCACCTCAGTGTCTTCAGCCTGCGCTTCAAAGATGACATTGCCACTCGCGATGAACGTCTCCACATTGGCAAATCCAAGCTCGGCAAACACTGTGCGCAGACGCTCCATCTTGACCGTATGACCGCCAACGTTGATCCCCCGCAGAAACGCGATATAACGCTGCATAAAGATACGCTCACTCTCTCCACTTCATGGTGCGATCATACCTCTGGAGAGAGCGAGCGTCAATGCCCAGCCGCATAGGCGCGAAAACTCTTTGAGCTCCGTCCAAGCAGTCCTGCGAGCGCACCAACACTATGTCCATGTCGTACAATGATAAGGCTGAGTGATACCACATCACAGCCACTCCACGCATAAGGATGCTCTCATATGACGATGCCTTCCGAGCCGACTACGTCGCGTTCCGATGACCTGCTACGCGGGCTAAATCCACCGCAACGCAAGGCTGTAACGACCACCGAGGGACCGCTGCTCGTGCTCGCCGGACCCGGTAGCGGCAAAACGCGCGTCATCACGCACCGCATCGCGTACATCCTGCAAGAGCGTCGCGTCTCGCCTTGGAACGTGCTCGCTGTGACATTCACCAACAAAGCGGCACGCGAGATGAAAGAGCGCCTGGAGACTTTAATCGGCGCGCCCGCGCGCGACCTGGCCGTAGGAACGTTTCACGCCATCTGCGCGCGCATCCTCCGGCGTGATGGCGAGCGTGCCGGCATCGGCCTCACCGACAACTTCGCCATCTACGACGACGACGACCAATCGAGCCTCGTGCGCCAGGTGCTCAAAGAGATGAACCTGGATGAGAAGCAGTTCAAGCCCAGCACCATCCACGCCATCATCTCGCGCGCCAAAAACGACCTGCTCAGCCCCGCACAGTATGCCGAGCGCGTCAATAAATACTTCGAGGAAGTCGCGGCCCGCGTCTACAAGCGCTATGAAGAGCTGCTTCGCGCCAACAACGCAGCCGACTTCGACGACCTGATCCTGTTGACCTATCAGCTCTGGCGACGCAACCCCGACATCCTGAAGCAGTACCAGACGCGCTACCAGTATATCCACGTCGACGAATTCCAGGACACCAACAAAGCCCAATACGAGCTGGTGCGCCTGCTTGCTGGAGGCACCCCTGAGACGCCCGGGCACCAAAATATCTGCGCCGTTGCCGACGATGATCAGTCCATCTACAGCTGGCGCGGCGCCAATCCCAAGGTGCTCATCCAATTCGAGCAAGACTTCCCCAACACCCAGGTCGTGCTGCTGGAGCAGAACTACCGCTCGACACAAGTGATCCTCGACGCGGCACAAGGCGTCGTGCAACAGAACCGCTTGCGCAAAGATAAGAAGCTCTGGACCGAGAAGTCGGGTGGCGAAAAGATCACGCTGCACGAAGCATACAATGAGGAAGAAGAAGCCAGCTTCGTCGTCAACGAGATCCGCCGGCTGGTAGCGCGCGGCGACGCACGGCTGCGCGACATCGCCGTAATGTATCGCACCAACGCCCAGTCACGTGCGCTGGAAGAGCAATTCATCCGTACCGGCACACCCTACGTCGTAGTCGGCAGCAAGAAGTTCTACGAGCGCAAAGAAATCAAGGACGTGCTGGCGTACCTGCGTCTCATCGCCAACCCGCTCGACACCGTCTCGCTACAGCGTGTCATCAACGTGCCAAATCGCAAGATCGGCCCAAAGACCGTCTCCGAGTTCACAAACTGGGCGCAGGCACAGCACCTGACACAGTTCGAGGCACTGTCGCGCATCGAGGAACACCCCACGCTCGCGACGGCGGGCAAACGCGCACTGGCAGGCTTCTACGCGTTGCTCACCGATCTGCGCCAGGCGGCCCGCGAGGAACCCTTGCCGCGCCTGGTAGACCGTCTACTCGAACGCAGCGGCTATGCCGCCGAGCTAAAAGACGGCACCGACGAAGGCGAAGAACGCTGGAACAACGTGCTCGAGTTGCGCCGCGTGGCCGAAGACTTTTCCGAGATCTCGCCTGACATCGCCCTGGCGCTCTTCCTGGAGAATGTGGCGCTTGTAGCCGGTGCAGACACCACATCATCCGGCGAGAATGGCACCCTAGTCACCGAAGAGAAAGATGCCGCCACCCTCATCACCCTTCATGCCGCCAAAGGACTGGAATATCCCGTCGTCTTCATCATTGGCATGGAAGAAGGCGTGCTGCCTCACATGCGCTCCCTGGAAAGCCAGTCGGAGCTTGAGGAAGAGCGCCGCCTTGCCTACGTAGGCATTACCAGGGCGATGCGCCGCCTCTACCTTACGCGCGCCTTCCGCCGCTCCTTCTATGGCGGCAACAGCGTCTTCCAGGAGGCGTCGCGCTTCCTCGAAGAGATCCCCGCCATACTCATCAGTGCCACCCGCCAGCGCGTGCGCACGGGAGCGCCAGCAGTCGGCGCATCGTCCGGTCGCAGTGGCGGAAACGGCAATGGGAGCCTCTGGGGCAGTCAGGGTGGCGGCTCTCGCTCCGCCACGCCATCAAGTTCGCGCTTCGCACCATCACAGCCAGCCACGCGCACACCGGTGGGCACACAGCCTACTGAGCGCTTCGGCTCACCCGAGTTCGAAACGTCTGCGTCCCCAATCTCGGCCACACCAGCCGCTCAAGATGTGCAGCTCCAGCCTGGAGACCGCGTGATGCATCGCCTCTTCGGCGACGGCACCGTGCTAAAGGTCAGCGAGGAGCGCGGCTCCACCACCGTCGAGGTTCTCTTTAAGACGGCGGGCAAGAAAACGCTCGACCTCAGCTTTGCAAACTTGACCAAAATATAACCCGGCATCTCAGGTCTATCCAGCCCGATGCTTCCCTGAGTGCTCCGCAACGAGTTGCTTCTACGGAGCATTTGGCATACTGAGTTCTGCATCACTGTTCCCGGTGCACGGCGACCCCGCCGGCCACCAGAGCAATCCCAGCAAGTTCGACTGGAGCAGGAATCTGCCGGAGTACCACGGCGCCTATGGTGACGGCGGACGCCGGCAGCAGCGCGAGCAGCAGCGCGAACGTCGCGCGCGGCAGTCGTGCCATTGCCAGTTGGTCGCAGACATAGGGAATAACCGAAGAGCATATCCCCACGCCGATCCCCGCGAGGAGCAATGGCGGGCGCGCAAAGGTTGGCATCGCCTGGGAGAGTCCGAGCGGCGTGATGACCACCAGCGCGACAAGCATGGCGGCGCCTAGCCGATCAACGCCAGTACCCTCTGCGTCCTTTGCCGTATTCGCGATACGGTGACCAAGCACCACGTAGAGCACGAAGAGTATGCAGTTGGCAAAGGCGAAGACGAAGCCAAGCGGCTGTCCCGCCAGCCGAATGTCAGTCAGGAGCCAGCCACCGGCGGCAGCTAGCCCGAGCGCGAGCACATTCCGGCGCGTGCGCGTGCCGAGCGCAGCTAGAGCGATCGGGCCAAGAAACTCAATCGCCCCCACAGTTCCCAGCGGAACGCGCGCAATAGCCAGATAAAAACAGGCGTTCATCGTTGCCAGCACGACGCCCAATGCGACCAGGGTCCGGCGTTGCGCCCACGAGCTGGCGATGAAGAGCCGCCAGGGGCGTCGCCAGAGCGCAAAGACCGCCGCCGCGCTCGCGATGCGTAGCCACGCCACGCCAAGCACGCCCACCTGAGCAAAGAGCAGCACGGCAAATGCTGGTCCTAGATAGTGAAACACCGCGCTCACCAGAAAGAAGGCGTGCGGCGGCACCTTGTCAGCAAAAGCCGTGTCACGTTGCGCTGCAAGGGGTTGCGCTGCCTCTGTACGTGCCCCGTCATAGCTCATCTCCTGCACCTCGCCGTCTTCGTGGTGGGCCATGCCTGACCGACATATCCGCAAAGGCTATGGTAAAACGTAAAGTGACGATGGTACAGCAAGATCTAAAGGAGAGCGGCGCATCATGGCTACAGATCAACGGCAAGAAGATATCTTTACCTACGCTCCTGCAAACGGCCTACTCGACCCCACCAACCTTCGCCTCCTGGCCGAGCTCCAGCGCGATCCTCGCCTCTCGATGAGCGAGCTTGGGCGTCGCATCGGCATGTCCGCGCCCGCGGTCACAGAGC
This sequence comes from Ktedonobacterales bacterium, assembly GCA_036383155.1. GTDB lineage: Bacteria > Chloroflexota > Ktedonobacteria > Ktedonobacterales > JADMIN01 > DASVOW01. The sequence continues at coordinate 13,829 of DASVOW010000950.1, read as the reverse complement.
GCGTGCGCCGTTTGGAGGACACAGGCATTATCCGAGGCTATCATCTCGACATGAATCCGGCGGCGCTTGGCCTACCCATCATGGTCTACATCCGCGTGCGCCCGGATCCTGGCCAGCTCCCCAAGATTGCCGAGCTTGCGCGGCGCATTCCTGAGGTGGTCGAATGTCATCGCATCACCGGCGAAGACTGCTTCATCCTCAAAGCGCATATCCCCTCGATGGAGCAACTCGATCAGCTACTCGACCGCTTACTTCTCTTTGGCACGACGACCACCTCCATCGTCCAGTCGTCGCCCGTTCTGCCACGTCCACTGCCGATACCGTCCTAGTAACTAGCATCCTTCTGACACACCTCCGCCGGCAAAATCCTCCCAGCGATAGAGGCAAACAGGCGACGCCCACAGGAGAGCCGCCGCCTGTTTTCTACTCCTTACTCTGCTGCCCTGAGCGCTGGAACCGCCTTGGTATCAGCAGTCCCAACCGTGAGCAGAATCGTATTCTGCCACGGATCGTCAATAGCCACAACCCCGTCATGTTCGCGCGCCTCAAGGCCGGCGGCACGCACACGTGCGACCAGATTGGCCCGTGCCTCCTCAGTCGGCGATTCGATGGTAAAGAATCGCAAGCCCGCAAATCCAGCCGGTGCTGGCCCTGCGCCCCGACTGTGCCAGGTGTTCATACCGATGTGGTGGTGATAGCCGCCCGCCGAAACGAAGAGTGCGCTCGGCATCCGCGCCACGATATCGAAGCCGAGGACACCATGATAGAACCCCTCCGCCTGCGGTATGTCGCCAACCTGCAAATGCATATGTCCCAGCCGCGTGCCGGGCGCCATACCGGTCCACGGCTGGCCAGCACGCTGTGCCTCCTCCAATACCCCCCGGATATCTACGGGGTCCGCCGCCATCTGCACCGTCCCATTCACCCAGCGCCACTCGCTCCGTGGCCGATCGCGATAGACTTCGATACCGTTGCCGTCTGGATCCGAGAGGTAAAGCGCCTCGCTCACCAGATGGTCACCTTGACCCGGCAATGGAAACCCCAACTCGAGCCAGTGCTGCAACCACCGGCCAAGGTCAGCGCGCGTAGGAACGAGGATGGCGAAGTGATACAAACCCGTGAAGCTCTGGCGATCATGCGGCCACGGCGTCGCTCCCGGCTCTTCGGTCAGCAGCAGCAGAGGTGTATCGCCTGCGCCAAGTGTTGCCTGCGAATCGCCACGTTCCAACACGGCAAAGCCCAGCGCATCGCGGTAAAATATTACCGAGCGCTCCAGATTGGCAACGGCGAGGGATAAGAGACCCACCCGCGTCGCGGGGTCGAGTGCGGTAGTTCCGCTTGCTAATTGTGTATTCACGTCGTGCCTCCAGGTGAAGAGAACCTCTGCGCGGCGGTCTTCCGCAGCCAACATTACATCCTGTAGTGTACCAACATCACATCGCCGCGAGCGTGTCAACGGCTCACACCGGCACGATAGCCAGTCGCCCAATAGCCACGAACACGGCCAGCAGCAGCAGCACAATATTCGTAGGAATCTTCTGCACCTCGTGCCGTGTCACATGGACGATAATCGCACCCACCTGCACGACGACCAGACCCACAGCGGCGGCCACCGTCAGCCCGGGCAACGTGCCAGTTACCATAGGCAGGATCAGGCCTACGGCTCCCAACACTTCGGCAGCACCAATGAAGCGCACGAATCCCGCCGGAACTGCGCGGACCCACTCCATGGATTTGCCGAGCATGTCAATCGGCCGTCCGGCCTTCATTCCTCCAGCCATCACATATGCAGCGGCCAGCAGCCCCTGACTAATCCAGAGAACGATGTTCATAGAGTATTTCCTCGTTAGCCGTCCCATTCCAAGCAGCATAGTAGGCCGCTCGGCTCAATCATCAGATACAGATGTTGTCTAATTGACACCTGTCGAGTACGATACTACTGTCACCTTTTCATGGAAGCAATCCACAGATCTGGCCTTCCGTTGGTTAACCAACAGAGTCCTGGAACCGTCGATTAGCACCGATGACAATCGCTCCTTGGAAGTACCATACCCACATAGTTCGGAAGAGCTACCACCCAGCGAAGCCAGTGCAGGAGGAGACACGAGGATGAACGAGGCAGATCCACGCGTGAAACGCACACGCAAGCTCTTGCAAGAGGCATTCATGGAGCTACTCGCCGAAAAGAGCTTCCATGCCATCAGCGTGCAAGACATCGCTGAGCGCGCGACGCTCAACCGGGCGACGTTCTACGCTCACTTCGAGGACAAGTACGCCCTCATGGATTACATGGTCGGCGACCTCTTCCGAGAAGCGTTGCAGCGCCGTCTGGCAAGTGCAACCCCTTTTACACGGAGCAACCTTCATGTGCTGGTCGTCACAGTCTGTGAGTTCCTGGCCCAATTCAACGGCCATTGCGCTCCGGCGGTTCGCGATCTCGATCCACGCATTGAGGCGAAAGTACAGCAGGAGCTACACGCATTCCTCTTGCGCTGGCTAAGCCAGGCCTCACCAGACGGAGCATCCACCACATCGCATCGAGCAAACCATCAGGCTGCTGCCTCTATGATGAGTTGGGCCATCTTCGGCACCAGCATCGAATGGAGCCGGGGCAATCGCCGCATCTCAGTCGACGAGTGGGCCGGCCAGATTCTGACCCTGCTCCTCGAAGGCATCGCGCAACTCATACATATCGGCGCGATGTCGCCCCATGACGCTGGCCTTTAGACCAACGCTAATCTCGGTATGTCAATAGGTTTACGGAAGGACGACAGCCGAATTGTTCTTTTTGTTCGGCAAGAGCAGCTCGACGTGAGAGTGATACAGCGTTGTGCCAGTCATGCAAGAATTGCCCTGTCAGCGTTAGCGTTCTGTCATATAGGGGTCGAGCGCATCACGCAGCCCATCACCAATCAGGTTAAAGCACAGCACCACCAACAAGATCGCCAGCCCCGGCAGATAGAGCAGCAGCGGATCTTTGAAGATGTATTCGCGCGAATCGGTCAGCATATTGCCCCAGCTCGGCGTCGGCGGCTGAATGCCAAAGCCAAAGAAGCTCAGCGTCGACTCGGTGATGATCGCTCCGCCCACCAGCAGCGTCGCCGAGACGATGATCGGCCCGGCCGCATTGGGCAGGATGTGGCGGAACATCAGGCGGAAATTGCCCGCCCCCAAAGTGCGCGCCGCCATCAAGAATTCGCGCTCCTTGTAGCTGAGGAACTCCGCCCGCACGATGCGCGCCGTGCCCGGCCAGCTAAAGAGCCCGATCAGCAGCACCACATCGACGACCCGCCCGCCGGAGAAGACTTTGGAGAGCACAAAGAGAATAAGGAGAAACGGCACCGACAGGAAAGCATCGGTGACGCGCATCAGCAGCGTGTCGAACCAGCCGCCATAGTAGCCGGCGATCGAGCCGAGCACCACGCCGATGATGATCGTCAGCATCATTGCGAACACACCCACTGCCAGCGAGACCTGCGCGCCATAGAGCAGGCGGGCAAACTCGTCGCGGCCGATGTCGTCGGTGCCCAGCAGGTGGGCGGCGGAGGGCGGGGCGAAGGCGTGGACCGGATCGGGGTCGATGGCTGGCTGCACTTGCAGCGTGGTGTGGGTCAGCACCGGAGCCAGCGCCGCCAGGATTACCATGATCAGCAAGATGACCAACGATGCGACGGCCAATTTGTTGCGCAGGAAGCGGTCGACGATGATGCGCAGTTGGCCGCGACGTTTCTGCGTCAGTTCCGGGGTCAGCTCGAGCGTGCCTGCGGGGGCGCCAGTCGGCGTGATCTGTGAAGTCGTCATCTCTTTCGTTCCCCTCGTGCTCTTCTCATCCGATCGAGGCGCATCAAACGCTATCGACTGAGCGCCGTTTACGAATACCGAATGCGCGGATCAACCACCGCATACAGGATGTCGCCCTACAGAGCTATACCAGTAAGCGAAGAAGAGGAATTGTGCAAAAGTATACTCAGTCACTTGTACCGCATCACCTTGCAGACAAGCTTGAAGGTAAGATCGGCTGTATGTTATGTCAGAGGCTGAGCAAGGGGCACGGCATATTCGAGTAAAGTCACCGTACCCCTCAACCTGATGCAGGTGATACGTCTACATGCACACCTGCACCACTTCATTCACTCCCTACTTGTGCCAGTCGTAGCAGTTCCACGTATCCTGGGCGAACGCCGAGGGCGTATATCCCTTCAGCGTCTTCTTGCTGACGTAGATGTTGGGGAAGGCATAGAGCCAGACCACCACCGCATCGTCGATCAACTGCTTCTGGATCTGCTTGAGATCCTGCAGGCGCTTGGTCATGTCGGGGTTGCTGGTCTCATCTTTGTAGAGCTGATCGACGGTGTCGTTCTTGTAGAAGCTGTTGTTGCCACCGTTCGGGCAGAGCTGGTCCGATGCCCAAATGGAATGGTCATCGGGATCGATCGTAGAGCCACGCGCGAACTCGGCGATGTCATAGTTGCCCGAGCAGAGGATGCCCGACTTGTCGTTGGCGAACAGCACGCGCGCCGGGTAATTGACGATCTTGATCTTGACACCGATCCTCTTCCAGGCGGCCTGCGCGATCAGCTCAGAATCCTCACGGTACTTGCGACCGGCCGTCGTCGAGTAGCGCAGCTCCAAGACCTTGCCACCCTTGTGACGGTAGCCATCCGAGCCCATAGTCCAACCTGCCTGGTCAAGCAGCTTACCGGCAGCCTCCTGGTTGACAGTGTAGCAGCCGGTCGCGCCAATTAGGTCGGTGCTGTGGGCGGCATTGCCGGGGTTGTCGTCGCAGGTGTAGGTCGCCGTCCCCTTCCAGATGGTGCTGATGATCTCCTTCGGATCAAAACTCTGCGCTAATGCCTGGCGCACCAGCTTATCCTGCAGGATCGGCGACTTCATATTGAAGTAGGCGCCCTCATAGCTGGTGCCGACTCTGTCATAGCCAGTGTTGTACTCAGGCAGCGCCTTGTAGGAGTCGAGGTCGTTGATCGGCACGAACCAGGCCGCATCGAACTGCCCCGCCTGCGCGGCGGTGAGGATCGTCGTCGTGTCACCAATCATCTTGAAGGTGATGCCGTCGAGGTAGGGCTTATCCGGCCCCATGTAGAAGTTGCGGTTCTTCTTGACGGTGATGCTGTCGCCCTGCTTGCGGTCGGAGACGACAAACGGCCCACTGCTGACGCTCGGGGCGTTGTTCTCGTTCGACTTGGTCATGTCGGCGGCCTTCATCGAGCCGAAGACGTGCTTGGGCATTGGAGCAGCAACAGGATCGGCCAGCAGTGCGACCAACGTCACGTCCGGCGTCGTTAGCGTAACGGTCACCGTCGTGGAGTCGGTCGCTGTCGCACTGATCCCCTCAGTCGTGGGGAAGCCGACTGCGCCGAAGTCGGGGTTGGCGAAGGTGTTAATGGTGAAGGCCACGTCATCGGCGGTCAGTGGCTGGCCATCCGACCACTTCAAGCCTGGGTTCATGTGGATAGTGTAGGTCTTGGCATCGGCCGAGATGCCACCATTGCTTAGCGACGGCACTACCTTCGCCAAGCCGGGGTGCAGCGTCGCCGGGATCTGGTTGTCGCTGTACCAGAGCGGCGCCCAGATCGAATTGTCCACGAGGACGCTAAACGTCAGACCGGCGGCGAACGGCAGCAACGAGTCCGGCTCTTGCGAGATGACTTCGGTAATCGTGCCACCCTTCTTGATAGAGCTAGTGCCGGGCGGTGTTGGGCCGCATGCTGCCAGCAGCATAGATACACCAAGCAGCGCGACAGTCCCAAGTAGGATGCTCACTCGGGCAAGCCGCCACTTCTTCGGCAGATGTGCGTACGATTGCATGATGCTCACACTCCTCGTCGTCAAGGCGCAGCCCGCAATCGAGACAGGCCTCGAACAGATCTCTACATACACCAGTAGAAGCAGGTAGAGCGCGGCACTCCACAGAGAACCTGGCGGGGGATCGCATATTGCTCTGCCGAGGAGGACTGTGCCGCGTCACTACCGAGTAGCGCTTACCGCTACGCCGCCATGATATGTGGATCCCATGTGGCTATCTAGCAAATTTTTGCGTTTCTATTACAACCGTGCGAGAAATCAGCGGGACGTACATAATAGTGCCAAGCGCCAAATGGAATCGCGAGCATGCTGTGATAGGACGTGAGCCATACGCGTCCGTCCTTATAGGCGGTCAACGTGTGGAGTGCGGCGAGAGGATATCACTCCTCATGTGAGATGTTGCTACGCCGTAACGTATCCAACATAACATACAAAGGGAGTGTTACTCGTCATGGAACATCGAATCGTCTCTCATCTCCCCACTCCGACCCCGCTCACATATCAGGTCGCCTCACCGCAAGTCTATCTCTCTAGTGCAGGCGCCGGATGGGAAGGGCTCGAAGCATTGGCGTTCCTCGAACCAAGGGAGCTTGAAGGCTGGATATCACCGTTCTTCTCTGCTGTTGCCGTGGTGCTGTTTCGAGGCAGCGGCATGCGGATCGAAACTCGGCAAGCAAATGGTCCGTGGGTGGCGAACTCGGTCTACGATGGGGACCTCTGCCTACGGGTTGGCTGGGGCACGCCTGCCGAATACCGCTGGAAGACACTCTCCAATACTGGGGGCGCCACTCGCACGTTGCACTTGCATTTGAGCAAGGATCTGCTGGCGCGCACAGCCGAAGATGTGGCTGGATGCGATCCCGCACACCTGACGATGATAGAGCGCAGGGGTTTTCAGGATCCCCTCTTGAAGCAGATCGGACTCACGCTGTGGCACGAGTTGGAGCAGGCCTCACCGGTAGGTAGACTCTATGCAGAGACGGCCGCGCAGCTTCTTGCTGTGCACCTGTTGCGCCGATACACATCAGTAGCACACACGATCAAAGAGGCGGTGCGCGGGCCACTAACGCCGCAACAGTTGCAGCGCGTCAAAGATTTCGTGCAGGCACACCTCAGTCAGGATCTCGGACTAGATGCCTTGGCGAAACAGACGGGTTTTAGCTCGTATCATTTTGCCCGCCTGTTCCGACAGGCCACGGGGGAAAGCCCCCATCAATTCGTGCTGCGGCAGCGGATCGAGCAAGCACAGCGCCTGCTCGAAAAGCCAGACATGCCCCTTGCTCAAGTGGCGCTCGCAGCCGGATTCGCGCATCAGAGCCACCTGGCGCAGCATTTCAAGCGGCAGGTTGGTCTGACACCGAGCGCCTATCGGCGAGAGCGTTCGATCCGTACAGATTTTGAGCAGGATTGTGATAAAATCGCAGGAATCTGTTCCTAAACAAGAGCACGATAATAGGAGTACGATCAGCTCCAGTACGTCTATACACCTTCTGCCACAGCATTACTCAGAACTATACACCCTCACCACATGAGGCACACCCGTTGCACCTCTTCCCCGCCAGGCACGTACAATGTGATATCGGGGGAGTAACCCTCTGACAGAAATACCAAGGAGACACACCATGCGCAAACGCATCGTATTCGGACTGGCGGGCAGTGGCATTTTCCTTGCTGGCCTGCTCGCCGGCATGATATTTAGCGGTGCCCTACCCGTGTTCGCGTCCAACGCCAAAGCGAACACCCACCGTGCGAGCACCCCCACGCCCGACGCCAACGCCTACTGCCAGCTCTACGAGCAACAGCTCGCCAAAGACCTCGGTGTGACTACCGCCAAATTAGAGCAGGCAAACCAGGACGCCGCCCAAAAGACCATCGACAAGATGTACACCGACGGCAAGATCACCGCCTACGAAAAGTCACAGCTTGAGCAACAGCTCCAGAAGCTCGAGTCGAATCCCTGCCGGGCCTTGAGCAAGGGTCAGCTTGCCAAAGGCAGCGCCTTACCAGGTGGGCTCAGCTCCCTTGCCAACACTGCACGCCCTGCCCTTGAGAAGGCTGTCGCCGATAAGCTCGGCATTACCACCACCACACTTGAAGCCGACTTCGCCGCCGGCCAGACCATCCCCCAGATCGCCCAGGGACGCCACGTCGCCGTCGCCGATGTGAACGCCGCGTACCTTGCGCAGGTGCAGACAATGCTCTCCCAGGCGGCCAGTGCTGGCTTCATCACTCAGGACCAATCCACTATGGCGTACCAGGCCATCCAGCGCTCGGTCACCAACGGCCACTATCCTCTGCTGGAGCAGAAAGGCCGTCACGCCTAGCGCGGCGTCGCCTGACGTAGTCACCCAAACCGGCAAGAAGCAAATGAACAGCTTCTTGCCGGTTTCGTGCCAGCAAGACCGCTTGCCAGCGTCTCTTATGGGGCAGCGCCAATCCACTCCTACCCCCTGATGAGATACATGCTATCGAGTATACGTATATACCATGTATAACTGTAAGGCGATGTGAAGGAAAGGAAGGGAAAGTGCGTGTGGCATCATTCTCCACGCGCACGCTATATATCTCTGGCGATTGGCACACTTCCCGCATATTTAGACGTGCTAGGCGGCGCAGCCGCTTCTCATCCTTGCTCCATGCCAAAGTGTGAACTGGTTCACACCCGAAAGGCTGCATGGAACATCTAGCGACGCGACTGCGTTTTATACTGTACAGCATGCGGGGGAGGTGTTACATGCCTCGCCTCTGCCGCGACTTCTCTAGCGTCACCCATATTGGAGCGCTGCCGTTCCACTCTATATGTCACGCATAGCGTATATTGAAGCGTGGGGCAGCACCCGCTACAATTCGTCTACGTCACGAAGGTTTGTCCCACGGAGCACGCTCATCGTGCATAGATTTCCCGGGCATCGGCGCCGATGTCACCTTGTCTCTGTGCTGTTTGAGAGCGAGGACAACGGCTCTCCAAAGGGGCTGGCTGTATAGACGTGTAAAGTTCAGAAAGGAGTGCGGTCTGACGGTCGATCTCGCCGCCGCCCACTGTTGAGGCGGAACCGGCGGATTCTCAGCGGGACCGCTAACGAGCGTGAGACTGGAAAATCGTCCTTTGCTCTCCATTCGCGAGATCGGCGAGGCCACAAACCGGGTAATCGCCAACGTCGAGCGGGTCATCGTCGGCAAACACGACGCTGTGCGCCTGACACTCATTGCCGTTCTGTGCCGCGGTCACCTCCTCATCGAGGATGTCCCCGGCGTCGGCAAAACAGTGCTCGCAAAATCCATCGCTCGCTCCATTGGCTGCACGTTCAAGCGCATTCAATTCACGCCCGACCTGCTGCCAAGCGATGTCACTGGCGTCTCGATCTTCAACCAGCGCACTGGCGAGTTCGAGTTCCGCCCTGGCCCAATTATGAGCCAGTTTGTGCTCGCCGACGAGATCAACCGCGCCACTCCCAAAACCCAATCCGCGCTGCTTGAAGCAATGGAAGAGGATCAAATCACCGTTGACGGTATGACACACCTCCTACCCCACCCATTCATCGTCATGGCGACCCAGAATCCCATCGAGTACGAAGGCACCTTCCCGCTGCCCGAGGCCCAACTCGACCGCTTCCTGCTCAACATCAGCATGGGCTACCCATCTCCGAGCGATGAGGTCGTCATTCTGGACCGCCAGCAGCACTCGCATCCGATCGACTCCATTGACCAGATCATGAGCGACGGTGACCTGAGCCTGCTACAACAAGCGGTACGCGAGGTGCGGGTCGAGCACGAGATCCGCGAATACATCGTAGCGCTGGTGGCTGCCACGCGCTCCCATCAGCACATCTACCTCGGCGCCAGCCCACGCGGCTCACTGGGACTCTTCCACGCCGCTCAGGCGTATGCCGCCCTACGTGGGCGCGATTTCGTCCAGCCCGACGATGTGAAAGCGCTCCTCAAGCCAGTGCTTGCCCACCGCCTGATTGTCGCCCCTGCGGCGCGCGTCCGTGGCGTCACATCGAGCAATATCCTCGACGAAGTGCTCGGCCTCGTGCCCGTGCCAGGCGGCGCCAGCGCCTATAACGGAAGGCGATAGATCATGCGCCCCTGGCAGATGGCGACGGTCACCATCCTCACATTTATCGCTGCGATAGCGGCAGGCTGGAAACCGCTCTGGATTCTCGCCTGGGCGCTGGTGGTCGCGTTCGTCCTCTCGGTGACATGGCTCACGCTCAGCACACGCGGTCTCAAGTTCACGCGCACTGCCCTCGGCGGACGAGCGCAGGTAGGCGAGCGCATCGAGGAGCGGCTGGCGCTGGAGAATCACTCCTGGGTTCCCAAGCTCTGGGTGCAGGTCTCAGATGGCTCGACCCTACCAGGTCACCATGCTGGCTACGTATCAAGTGTTGGCTCTCATCAGCGCATCGCCTGGCGGGCTCGCACACTCTGCCGTAGACGGGGCCGCTATACGCTCGGCCCCGTCATCGCCAGCACGGGTGATCCACTTGGCCTTTTCCACCGCCAGCTGGCGCTCGCCCCCGAGCAGCAACTCATGGTCCTGCCGCCCGTGCTGCCATTGAGCACATTCGATCTCTTCCCCGGAGGCGTGCCGGGGCGTGGACGCGGCTCGCAACGCTCGTTGCAGACGACCACCAACGTCGTCACCGTCCGCAACTACGTCCCTGGCGACGCGCTAACGCGCATCCACTGGCCCACCACAGCCCGCCTCGGCGAGATGATGGTCAAAGAGTTTGACCTCGATCCGACCATCGACGTCGTGCTACTGCTCGACCTCGACCGCGACGTGCAATTCGGCCACGACGACAGCTCCACCGAGGAATATGGAGTGACCATTGCTGCCAGCATCGCTGGATACCTCCTGCGACAGCAAGAGCTTTCTGTCGGCCTGACGGTAAGCGGTGTGCGTGATGCCATACTGCCACTCGATCGCGGCGAGCGCCAGCTCGACCGCGTCCTGGAGCTTCTCGCCGTGGTGCACCCGCAAGAGACCGTGCCACTAACACAGGCACTCGCCCTGGAGGAGACACGACTGGCACGCAACACGGTGTTAATCATCATCACCTCCTCGACGAGTCCCGATTGGCCTGCTGGCCTGCATCACCTGCAAAGGCGCGGAGTGCGTCCCCTGGTGATCTCTCTCGATCCTCACTCGTTCGACGAACGATATGGCGACAACAGCCGCATAAGCGACGCACTCATCGCTGCTGGGATTCCCGTAATCCCGGTGCAGCGTGGCGATCCACTGGTGCATGTCCTTGAACAAGGACCGCACTAACTCCCATCCGGCAAAGTCTTACAAAGTCCCATATGAAAGCCACCAGAAGCGCCACCGAAATCAATGCAAGCGGCACAAGCGGCACGATTGGAAGCGAAACGGAGCGACGATCCCATGCAGACATCTCCATCCACCGCCACCACAACTGCAACCAGCTCCAGCGACACATCCACCGTCGAGCGCTCACCTCTGCTGCGCCTGCTGCCCGAAGACGGCATATTTGCCGTGCTCCTGCTGGTGATCATTGTCTACACCACGATTGGCAGCATTCAGGGCGTTACCCCCCCATGGGCTCCCGGCCTCGGCATTCTCACCGCCACCACCGCCGTCGGCCTGCTCGCGGGTTACATCTGCGTGCAGCAAAGACTGCTCCCCGAGATGCTCGTACAGGCGGCCCTCGTCGCATTAGGCTGCTTCTTCTCGTTCGTGCAAACCGCTGACGCGGTACTCAATGGCAATCGAGCCGCGCTACTCCAGCACATGCAGACATGGTTCTACCAGGCGGTGATTCGGCGCGAGACCAGCGATGATAACGTCGTATTCCTGCTATTTTTGGCCATTTTGAGCTTTCTGCTCGCCTTCATCACGGTATGGCTGGTGCTGCGCACGCGCCGCCCCTGGCTTGCAGCGCTGGCAAATGGCGTGGTGCTGCTCATCAACCTGAACTCGACCGCCGACGAGAAAGCCGTCGTCTACCTCGTGATCTTCGTGCTGGCGACACTACTACTTCTCGTGCGCTTCACCCTCTCAGAAAATATGCGTAAGTGGCGCGCCCGTGGGCTGCGTTTCTCACCTGATCTCAGCTGGGATTTCATGCAGGCAGGCTCGCTCTTCGCCGTGATCGTCCTGCTCTTGGCCTACCTACTGCCCTCTGCAGAGCCAAATAGCGTGTTACTCAACACATGGAATTCACCACAGGGTCCGTGGCAATCTGTAGTCAACACCTGGCAGACGCTCTTTAATGGCATCAATGGACGCGGCTCTGGTGGCAACGGCGGCGTCTTCGGCAGCGGCCTCCAGATAACTGGCAGCGTCAACCTTTCGCCCGCCGTCCAGCTACACTATCAGACGACGACCTCAACCGACGATCCTTCTCAATACTTGATGACACAGACCTATGACACCTACGATGGCAAAAACACGTGGCATACCTCGTCAAATACAACCTCACAGCGTTATGCCAAAGACTTGGTCCAAGAGCCAACACTTCCTTCCGCACCCTATGCTGTGACAACCTATGTGATCACGGTAGACAACCAGCAGCAAGGCAATCCTCTATTTTCGCCGGGTAGTGAGCCCGAGAAGTTCAGCGTTCCAGCCATTGTCGCAGTCGATAAGAACAGTACTATCCCCGTCAGCTGGACCTCGACGCAAATACAGAGCCCCGGTGCACAGTACACCGTGCACGGCTACACTTCAGCGGCCACGATTGCTCAGTTGCGCAAAGTACCGTATCCCGCTGAGGTAAGCGGACCCGACAGTAATACGTCAAACCCAGAATATCCGCAGGGCCTCTTGATGATGTATAAGGACAACGGTGGAAATGGTACCATCCCCCCCAGTATTCACGACCTGGCGCAGCAAGTCACCCGAGGCACCACAAATATGTACGACGCCGCGACGAGCCTGGAAACCTATTTGCACGGGTACAAATACAGCCTGCAAAACCCCACTCCGCCCGAGGACCAGGACGCAATCGCATGGTTCCTCTTCACTGAGAAGCAGGGCTTCTGCACGTACTTTGCCTCAGCAATGACATTGATGGCCCGCTCGCTCGGTATGCCTGCCCGTATCGTCGGCGGCTATGCCTCAGGTTCCTATGATGGCCACTCTAACAGCTACATCGTCAAGGGAACACAAGCACACGTCTGGACACAGATCTATTTCGCCGGCTACGGCTGGATCAATTTCGAGCCCACATCGGGATCGTTCAACGCGTTCCTGCGCGCAAATGGCACGGGGAACACGCAAGGTGCGACGCCCGGCGCAGGTGCAGAGGGAACGCCACAGGCGACTCCATTGGGAAGGCGCCCGAAGGACGGACAAGATCCTAATGTCAACCCCACGACACCTAACGGACAAGGCAATGTAGTGCTCGTCGATGTCGGCCTCAGCTTGAGCGTCATCATCCTGCTTGCGTTGCTTGCGCTCGCATTCTTTATCGTCTGGTGGCGTCTGCTCTACCGCGGCCTCTCCCCCGTGGCAATGGCGTTTGCCCGTGTGTCCAGGCTAGGAGCATGGGCAGGAGCGCCCCCACGCAGCTCCCAGACGCCCGATGAGTACGTCGAGCATCTTGGGCGTGTCGTACCCGGTCAGCGACCTGCCCTGCGCGAGCTAACCCAGCTCTATGCACGTGAACGCTGGGGCGGCGGCCTGCCGCGAGAGACTGCTGGCGAGCTTCCACATCTATACGATCAGGTGCAGCGTTCCCTCTCGCGCATCATCGTGCAGCGTTTGCGACACGCCCCGGGCGCGATGCTCTCAGGCGCCTCACGTCTCATCCGCCGCCGAAGAAGCACCAATCGATCGACGCTGTAGGCGCGTCCAACAAGCGAGGCGACCATGCTACCCGCGAATATCCCGCCCGTTATCTGCACACGCTGCGGCTGGCAAAATGAGCCAACCGCGCGCATGTGCGGCGGCTGCGGCATGCCCTTACGCACAACTGACCCCGGCGCCACGAGCAACGTCGATCTCGTTGGAGGCACGGCGTCTCCGGCACTCCACG
>DASVOW010000949.1:0-2689 GCA_036383155.1 Ktedonobacterales bacterium | reverse complement strand
GCACCTTCTCTGCATCCTGCCCTATCCTGGGCGGTGTATCGGCAGTTTACAGGCGGCCTACGCATTCGTCGCGGTTGTCTGCGCAGGGAAACCACGCTGCTGCTCCGCGATCTCCTGCGGCCGCACGATCAAGAACGGTAGTCGCGTCCCGTGGAATACATGTTCGCCGACACTCCCCAGCGCCCACCGAGCGATACCGGTGCGGCCATGCGTAGCCATTGCGATGAGATCAAAAGAGCCTGGTCCCTCCGTGCTTTGCGCGCCTTCTATACTTCTCCTATTCTCCGCTACCTGAATGATGCCATCCGCAAAGTCGTTGTCAGTGGCGACCGACCATGTAACGCTGAGCGGGATCCGGCCTGCGGCCTCCTGACGCACATCCTCGGCGACGCCCGTCAGGTACGATCTAGCCCCTTCCAGCATTAGGGTGTATGAGCTGTCAGTCTCCTCTACAACATACGGCGCCACCACCATCACGAGGTGCATTTCGGCTGACGCCGGCGCTCTAAGCGAGATCAGCAGCTCGATCGCAGGTGCAAGTGCCGCCCTCGCGCGGGCGGAGCCGTCGAGCGGCACGAGCATGCGCAGTGGCTGGCTCAGGTCAATCAGAGGACTACTGTTCTCATGCAGTATCAGCACTGGAACAGTAGCATGCCGTGCGACGTGCTCAGCAACGCTCCCCAACGCCCAGCGTGATAGTCCAGTTCGTCCGTGACTACCCATTACGACAAGATCGGCATGTTGGAGTTCAATCTCCTCGAGGATGACGTGCGCCGCCGCGCCATCCCGCACCATCACAGACGTCTGCACAGCGAGAAGCGTAGGCGATGCAGCCATGCCCTTGAGGTACGCTTCAGCCACTTCTCGTCCCTCGTTCATGCCACTCGACGGCGTCCAACCACCAGATGGCATCATGCCACCACCCGTCGGCACGAAATAGGGGCCGTACCACTCCTGCACATCAACAACGCGTAGCAGTGTGACCACACCGCCTCCCTTACTTGCAATCCGCGCCGCGATTGGCAAAGCCTGCTCTGCTCGCTCCGACCCATCCAGCGGAACAACAATATGATTGAACATGGTTACCCGTCACTCCTTTTGCGCATCGTAGAAGCGTCTCGCGCTGCTGCTCTCCTACTGGTACGACACGATCGCCAGCCCTCCACGCACAATGGCCTAGAGGTGCGTTGGCATACGGGATGCCACAGAGAGACAATAAGAGCCATATTTGTGAGCGTTGGCTCCCGTTTCGTGATGAACTTGTGCGGTGCCGCTAGATATGCTGGAAGGGCGCACCTACGTGTGCCACACTATGGTACAAGACAATCGTGGCTGATAGCGTGCTTGCGCATTCCAAAAATAGTTCTGCCCGGTAAATCGCGTCACCCTGGGCATACTCATCTCACAGGCAACGACATTGGGCCACCGGTGAAGGGAACACAGAAACGTTGCACCGGCATGACAGACAGCGGAAGGATTCTGTCCGGCCGTGGGCGACATGCTCTATCATATCGGCAGATTGCTCTTCGAGTCTTCGCCGAGTTCTTTCGTGCGATAGGCTTCGGTCTCCTATAGCACGAGTATCCGAAACCGCACTGCACTGTCGTAAACGAAGCGCCGGCACTATGGTGCTCTAGATCCGCAGAGCGAAAGGAGGTAACTCCCTATGCAGCCACAAACACCCGGCCGCACTCGATTTAGAACTCGCGTGGATGCTGGCAGACAGCTCGCAGCGCACCTAATCGCGTTCGCACACGACCCTGACGTACGCGTGCTGGGGTTACCGCGCGGCGGCGTGCCGGTTGCGTATGAGGTTGCCACAGCGCTACATGCGCCACTAGACATCCTGCTCGTGCGCAAACTTGGTGTACCGCGTGAGCCAGAGCTTGCTATGGGAGCAATTGCGACAGGCGGAATCCGCGTGCTCAACTCTGATGTCGTGCGAATGCTCGGCATACCCGACGACGTGATCGAGACCGTCACGCGAGGGGAACAGCGTGAGCTGACACGGCGCGAGCACCTCTATCGCGGCGAACGCCAGTTGCTCGATCTTCGCGGACGCACCGTTATCCTGGTAGATGACGGCATAGCAACTGGCGCCACACAGCGGGCAGCTGTTGTGGCTGCCCGCCGCTTGGGAACGTCACGCTGTATCGTCGCGGCTCCAGTTACAGCAACTGCAACCTACAACGCACTGCATGCTGAGGGCATCGAAGTAATAAGTGTCCTGATGCCCCGTGAATTGTACGCCATTGGACTCTGGTACGAAGAGTTCCCCCAGACAACAGATACCGAGGTCCGCCAACTGCTCGACAGCGCCTGGCAAGCACAGAATCTTGTGCCACATCAGTGACTGTCGCACGCCCAAGGCACTCGGCAACGTGACCGGATGAGCTACGATGAGGCCCAATCGTGACGCATAGGTGTGCGGGAAAGTACAGTCTTGTGACGGGAATGTGAGTCTTTCCCTGTAGTATAGTGACTGAGATCTTCGAGACGGGTCAGTGGTCGCGGTGCGGCATCACGCGCGACAGCCATCCGCACGAAGTCTGACTTCTTTTGGAAGGAGGAAGAGGATGGTGACAATCAATCGGGATGGGGGAGAACGCGTCGCCCCCATCGCCATACAGCTCAAACCCATCAGTTGTAGTGATGAAGAGTTAGTAGAGGTGGAGCTCGACGCACTGGG
>DASVOW010000948.1:0-1586 GCA_036383155.1 Ktedonobacterales bacterium | reverse complement strand
GGCCCCTTCAGATTCGCTTTATCGAACCGCGTCTCCGCCTCGCCCGCCAGTCCGATACACCAGATGCCGCGTTTCTTTAGGTCGTCGAGTGTACGTGTGATGTTGGTGACGCGCGCCACCGGCAAGAACTCCACAGCCCCTGCCGAGGTCTTGTCCACCGCCGGAGTAAGCCCGGCAGCACGATGCTCCGGAATGATCACACCATGCGCGCCCACCGCCTCCGCCGTGCGAATCAGCGAGCCAAGATTCTGCACGTCCTGGACGGCATCCAGCACAAGCACGAGCGGATCTTCGCCAAGATCCTGCGCGCGTTGGAGAATGTCTTCCACCTCAGCGTACTCGCGTGGCGCTGTGACTGCCAGCACACCCTGGTGATTCGCGTTCTTACTGAGATCATCCAGCCGGCGCCGTGAGACGGTCTCGACTGGCACGCCTACCCGCCGTGCCTGGTCCATCACCTGCCCCAATGCGGAATCGCGCGGCCCTTGCGCCACCAGAATGCGATGCACCCTCCGCCGTGAGCGGAGCGCCTCCAACACGGGATAGCGCCCCCAAATGTAATCAGCCATAAACCCTTTGATTCCTCACTCGCGGAACGACCACGTCGGCCCTTGCGGCGTGTCTTTGACCACGACACCGTATGTATCTTCCAGCTCCTTGCGGATGCGGTCAGCCTCTGCCCAGTTGCGGCTGGCGCGTGCCTCGGTACGTTGCGCGACCAACGCAACAATCACCTCACGCTGCTCGTCGCTCACACCGCTGCCCGCCGTGGAGGTATCCTCCAGCGAGATGCCCAGCGCGCCAGTCACCTCCTCCAGTATACTCAGCGCCTCGCGCAGCGCGAACAACGCCGCCGGACGCGGCGTCTCGCCGAGTGCATTGGCATAGTCATTGATACGATGCACGAGCTCATCCAGGGCACTCAACGCACGCGACGTATTGAAGTCATCATCCATCGCCGCGATGAATTCGCCTTTTGCGTCGGCAAGTTGCCGCGACAGCTGGCGCTCTGCATCGCCAAGCTCGGCCTTCGCGCCATCAGCCTCACCATGCTGCACTGCCCACGCGATCAGGCGCATCAGCGTAGCCCGCGTCTGCGCCCAGCGCCGCCAGCGTGCGACCGTAGCCTTGAGTTGTTCCTCTGAGTAGGCGAGGTTGGCGCGATATTGCTGACCCAGCAAGTACGTGCGCAGCGCGGCAGGCGGCACCTGCCCATCCGCCAGCACCGATCGGATAGTGACAAATGTACCCGAGTGCGCCATCTTCTCCTGGTCACTCTCCTCCTCGGCGGGTAGGCTGAGCATGCCGGTATGCACCCAATACCGCGCGAATGGCTCTTTGCCCGAAAAGCTCTCGCTCTGCGCGATCTCGTTCTCATGGTGAGGGAAGATCAGATCCGAGCCGCCACCGTGGATGTCGATCTGCTCCCCAAGCGTATCCATTGCCATCGTGGAGCACTCGATATGCCAGCCGGGGCGACCTTTCCCCCACGGACTCTCCCACCACGGCTCGCCTGGCTTCGCCGACTTCCAGAGCGCGAAATCACGCGGATCGTGCTTGCGCTCGTCTGGCTCGATGCGCGCACC
>DASVOW010000947.1:0-7591 GCA_036383155.1 Ktedonobacterales bacterium | reverse complement strand
TGCCATCTGTTTCCACGTCAGACCTCCATCCGTTGTCTGCTCGACGGTATTATTAATCGTCAAACAGTACAACTGGCGCGCATCGGCGGGGCCGACGGCGAACTTCGCACACGAGCCGGGCAGCCCTGTGTGCAGGACATACCACGTCGTGCCAAAGTCGGGAGTACCGATGAGTATCGAGTCACTGCTATCGCTTCGTTTCGCCAGCACAAAGAGCCAATTGCTTACCGCGCGAGCCTGCACGCTCTTGCCAAATTCGTGCTCGTAGAAGATCGCGTTCCCGATGCTCGTCGCGTCGAATGTAACGCTCGTTCCACTCGGTGTCAATGGCTGTGCCAGATTGGGTGTGTTTACTTGACGCCAGCTTCTGTCTCCAGCTGCGGCATAAAAGATCGTCACGAACGGTTGAGCGCCGCTGCTGAGGAAGACTCCTCGCAGACCAGGCACTGTGCTGATGGCATAGGACCAGCCCTTGACGAGAGGGAGCGGAAGCGCAAACGGCCGGTAGGTCGAGCCACCGTCCACGCTGTACCATATGTGCTGGCTGGGGGTTCCGTAGGCGTAGATCGTCCCGTCCACATCACTCACAGTATATTCCACATCCACCTGAGCGGGAACGAAGTCGAGCTGGTAGCCCTTCGCCTTCTCCTGGGTGATGGCGACATTTTGCCAGGTGGGACCAGTTGCGGTCTGGCGAGCGCCGGGCAGATGGAACACGGCGACGAATCCGCCCACCAGCAGCGCCACTACGAGCACGGCGGCCACCGCACGCAATGGCGCAGACAGGAGCGTCAGTCGGCGAATGCGTGATGCTGGTGGGCCGCCAGCGTGTGATTGCTGAGGCGGCTGAGGATGTGCGTCGCGCTGCGCTCGCGTGTCTACATTTGTAGTGTCTTGCATACGCTCTCCGTGTCTGTTGGAGTTGCTGGCGCTGGGGATCTGAGACGAGGCGCGCAGGCGAGCGCGCACGCTAGCGAGTGAGGCGCCAGCTTCGGGTGGGAGGGCGTGATAGGCGGCGATCTCGTGGATCAAGCGCGCGTCGTCCGCTGAGGTTGTGGTGTGTGGATCCGTGGTGAGGTGGCGCGCGATCTCGTCGTCCACCGTCTCGGGGGCGAAGCTCTCCGGCAGATCGCCGGGGTCGATGGTGGTATTCATCGCACCCACTCCTTCCGCAGGCGGCGCACGGCACGCGAGAGCAAGGCGCGTGTGGCCTGGTCAGTCTTGCCCAGCACCTCGGCGATCTGCGGTGAGCGAAGGCCCGCCCCGAAGCGGAGCGCCAGCGCCTCACGCTGCTCCTCCGGCAATTGGGCGATGAGGGCGGCGATCTCGAGCCGCTCCTCGGCGCGGATCATGACATCTTCGGGTTGGGGGTGTGTGTCCTCGACTTCCGCAAGGGATGCGCCTGGGACTGGCTCGTATGCGGCAGGCATTCGCTGGCGCTCGCGATAGAAGTCGGCAACGCGACGGCGGGCGACGAGCAAGAGCCAGCCCGGGCCAGGCTCATCGCCGTGGGCACATTGCCGCATGGCGGCGAGGAAGACATCGGCCAGCACATCTTCGGCGTCGGTAAGAGTGGGCAGGCGCCGGTAGAGGTAGCCGAGCACCATGTGCGCATGCCGCTGGTAGAGTGCGTCTACCTGGGCGGCAGTGTCGCGTCTCTCGCCGTTCACTGTTGTGCCGTGGCTCATGCCGCCCATCTCGCCCGGCAATGCGGCGGATGGGATCTCTGATGGGATGCTGGCCTCGTCGCGCATCGCCAGCGTCCGCGCTGCATACCGGACATGCGCAATAACCAGCGCTAGCCAGCTCAAACGGTACCGGTGTGGCGGCGCTCCTGACTGCGCCACGACGAATACTGACATCTTCCCTACCTCGCGCGTAACGCGCTCTCGCATCACATCTTGTTCTCACGGACACACAGAGCAGCATAGTCTCATGTGCTCGACGTGCTCCGGCTGCTACTAATGTCGCAGGAGTCGCGAAAGTGTGACGGTCGAAGGGTCAGCAGGCGATTTCTGGAGACGTTGGCTGGGCCGGATGTGCCCTGGGCGGGGTATAGACAGGTGATCGAGAGCCTGTTATGAACCTTACTGGAATTTCTTAATTTATGGGCTGCGCTGGCAGGCGAATGCCTCGTCATCGCCTGCCGTAAACGCCCTTGAAATCAGCATTCTAGTAGACGTCCAAAAATATGCTCTTGGGAATCTTCATTCACACCTTTTCCATAAACTCCAATGGATACTCCACCCATCCTTTAGCTGCTTCTCTTCGTAGCCATATCTTCGCTCTTCTCTGCTCTACATCGACTATCATTCGTGCTATCGTCCTCTCATTAAAGATACTCAAATCAGGCCCTTGCGAGGTATCGCTCACGAGATTCATGAGCTCCTGCTCAGACATGTGTGGGCTGACGTTGTCGCTCGCTACTTCATAGCGTCGGAAGGTGGATGCAGTCGTTTCGGCTTCCAGCAGTTTCAGTTGCTCAGACAGATAGTGATTGGTATGGACAAATGGAGACGCCAACTCAACCATTATCTGCTCCCTGGCGGTCGATTCAATATTCCACAGCTTGCCACCCATGTTGATAATATTGTGGTTATATCCAGTAGCCCTCTTCAGAGACGTGAATCTTTTGAAATCTTGTATCGGATCTTGTGTTTCCGACATGAAGCGGGCAATGACATTTCTCGGTACTCCTATCTGCCAGTCGCTATGCGTCAAGGTGTTGATAAGGTGAATATATCCAGAGGAGTTGATACTCGCGGAATTACCGCCCAATGTATAAATGTAATTGAGTTCTAAGATGGTAAGGTTACCAATCGTCTTCTGCAAAACACAGATGTCATGAGCTGCATCGTTCGCCCAATCTTCGTTGTGCGAGATGAGCTTCCCATCGTTGGTGACAATTGACGTGCAGTGATCTTCTCGGTAGAGAGAGAACTCATCCTCAAGGCTCTGGGTCCAGCATTCGAGAAAATCGACGTCGGCCCCTCTGGCATACCCTGCAATTTCCTGAACATAGTGCGGAAAGTATTCTTTCGTCACAGAAAGGTATTCCAGAGATCGCTTCAACTGTAAAGCCCATGCATCATTTCGTACGATACTGTTCACTTTGGACTGGACTGCCTCTTTGAAGTGAGCTCCGAGTTGGAGGCCCAGGTCATAGGTATTCTCTGCCTGGAAGGTGAAGTAGTTGTCGTGGCGTTGCATGCCCTCATTCTCCTTCTTGAATACATATTCCGTGCACTCTAAGACTGAATGCGATGAAGCACTCGTCTTACCTGCACGAGCAGGAACAGCGCGGCCAACCAGAGAATCCCTGCGGTACTCAGTCCGACAACGACTGACCATACAGTGAGGCTCCCGAGGGTAAAACCAAAGAGCAAGGCCAGCAGTGCTCCCCCTCCCAGCAGCGAGAGCGCAACGCCTACGAGGGTGTACACCCGGACCTGAAAGAGGGAAGCTAAGGGCAGAAAATGCAGCCCAACGATGAGACAGATCACTGGCGCAATGAATTCGGGATGCTTGAAGAGCTTGAGCAGCATAATCGCTGCCGCAATCGCCGCAAATTCGATTCCCACGACGATGCCGAAACGTCTGGAGGTCTGCTGGAGTTGTCCTTGCTCTTCCGGGGACTCCTTTGCTTGGGGTAGCCGTCGAACCGCCTGTCTTGTTGTGAGGATGAGTACTAGAAGAACAACGGTAACGCTTGGGGTGACTACAATCATGACCTGCGGCCCCTGCAATCCCCAGATGGCGCCGAAACAGGTCAGGACCAGAGCTCCGGTAGTCACTCCCGCTAAGTAACGAGGCGAGGCTTCGGAGAGATTACTTGACATGAGAGTTCTCCTTACAAGATGCGCTGATTGTATTCCGCATGGTTGCTCTCTGTCAAATCCGTGCCAGACACCCGAAGTCTCAAAATTCACATTTGGAGCCTGTTAAAGGCTCTAGGCGGTGGCGGCTTTGGCCGATTCCCAGGCGGCGAGCCAGTCATCGAGTGAGAGGGCGTCGAGGGGGCGCCCATCTCGCTGCGCCTGCGCCTCCATCGCCTCGAAGCGGCGACGGAAACGCGCATTGGCTTCGCGTAGGGCATCCTCCGGCTGAATGTGGAGGCGGCGGGCGAGCACAGCCAGGGCAAACAGCAGATCACCGAATTCCCGGCGCTGCTCATCCGCGGTGCCGTGCTCCAGCGCGGCGGCGACCTCACCTACCTCCTCGGCGACTTTCGCCAGCGCGCCCTGCGTGTCGGGCCACTCGAAGCCAACCTTCGCCGCTTTGCGGCTTAGCTCGTAGGCCTGATAGAGCGCGGGGGCGCTGACGGGGATGCCGCGCAGCTGACTCTCCACCCGCACATCCTCGCCCTTCGCCACACGCTCGCCGCGCTTGATCTGTTCCCAGTTGCGCACGACGTGGGCGGCATCATGCACCTTCACCTCGCCGAAGACGTGGGGGTGGCGGCGGATTAGCTTTTCGGTGACAGCCTGATAGACGTCGCCGATGTGGAAGAGGTCTTCTTGGTCGGCGATCTCGGCCTGGAGGTAGACCTGGAGCAGTAGATCGCCCAATTCTTCGGCGAGATGCTCGGCCACCTCGGGGCTGCCGTCCCACTCGTCGAGCACCTCCGCGACCTCATAAGCCTCTTCGAGGACGTATTTGCGCAGGGATTGGTGGGTCTGCTCGCGGTCCCATGGGCAGCCGTCGGGAGCGCGCAGCCGGTGGGTGACGTAGCGCAAGCCCTCGGGGACACGCACGGCTTCCAGCGGCGGCAGCGGTGGGATGTAGACGGTGGTGAGGTGGTCGGCACGCTCGCCACGATCCAGCTCGGCCAGCGGGACACGCTCGACGGTCTCCTCGCCGGGCAGGCTGGCGGAGCGTACGATGGCAACTTCCCAGTCGTCGGGGTAGATCTCGGTGAGCGCGAGCTTCACGCCGCTGAGCAGCCGGCGGTTGTACACCTGGGCCACCAGGGCAGGATGCGTGGGGAGCACGGTTCCCATCATCGCGGGCCCGGAGATGTCGGCCAATAGCGTCGCATCGAGCAGCTGCAGGTCGCGCTCGAGTGGGTCGAGTCCCAGCGCTGCGCAGACCGGCTCAAGGAACGAGAGACCGGAGACGATGCGCACACGCACGCCACGCGCGGGGGCGAGGAGTCGCAGGTGTCGCACAGATTCCTCGGCGATCAGCGGGTGGCCGGGGACGGCGTAGACCAGGGGAGCAGCATCGGCGGGCTGGGCGAGCGCGCGCTCGATGAGCTGCTCCGCCATCAGCGGGTAGAGCTGCGCGAAGCTGGGCGCTGACTCGTAGAGCGCGTCGAAGGAGGTGAGGGGCAGGTCGGGGCGGTGGGCGCGGAGGGCATCCACTGTGGGGTGGCGCAAGGTGCGGCAGATGACGGACGGCGCGCCCTCCAGCACGTCACGCGCCTCTAGCGTCAGGTCTTCCCAGCGCCCTGGTCCCAACCCGACGACGATGATGCTCCGGTCCTCTGCCATGCCACTGCTCCTCTATGTTACGTCTTGTTTGTCTGCCGTGTAGTGTATTCATGTTCGTGATATGCGTGGGAATATCTCCACGCATATCAGTGTATGTAGTCATAGTATCATCGCAAGCGCGGCGAGTGGCAGGGGTGACGTGCGGCGATGGCGTCTTGGCCTATGATTCGGGGGCTCCGAGGGCAGTGCGGCGATAGCGCACCATGAGGCGAAGCCAGGAACGCAGCTCGACATCACCCGCCGGCAGTGTGAAGCGGTAGGGCTTGTCATGGTCACCGCCTGCGCCGCGCTCCCATTCCCAGCGCTGGGCATCCCACGAGGCTAGCAGCTCATCGGCGAGAGACAGGTCTTCCGCTTGCTCCGCCGATTGCGCCAGCGGGGTGCGCCGGGCAGCTTCGGCAATTTCTATGGCGGCTGGGGCTTCGGGTAGTGGCTCGGCGCGCATGTGGCGCACGAGCTCGGCGAGGTCGTCTGCATCCTCCGCTTGCACGACTAAGGCCTCGGCGCGACGCTGATTTGCCTGCCGCACCAGTTGCATGGCGGCGAATGGATCGTGCGTCGGCCCGGCGAAGGGCTCCCAGACGGCGTATCCCATAGAGCCCTTCTGCGCTCGCGCCCGGATCATCACTTGATAGAGCATCTGTCATACCCTCTTTACACTGCATGTCTCATTAGAGATAGACCGCTTGTGGCCGCTGGGGTAACATCGCAGTGCCAAGGGAGCGGAAGAGGTGGTGGGTGGTACTGGTACACCCTGTCACCTTCGACGAATATGTTGTCGAGGGCGTGAAGGACTGTTACAGGGGGTGACGCGCTAAAAAGTCGTTCACCACACGGTTGGCCACCTCGCGAAATTCAAGAGTATAGCCATGTCGACCACTGAGGGGACATGGCTATACTCTTGGGCAGCGGGAGATATGTTACCGCAGGCTCGGTTCTGGTAACATGGCGCGGGGACGCCGAGACGCGGGCGCGCGGGCAAACTGACAGGCAGGCAGTGGCAAGCTATCGAGGATCGCGAGGTGCGGGTCGTGGGGCAGCAACTGTGAAGCGCGGCGCCGCGCTGAGAGGCGGGTGTATCCGGTAGCCTTCAGGCATGCACGCAGACACGCAAAAGGCCAGACTCTCGTGTGAGAATCCGGCCCTCGCGCTATGCCCCTGCTGGGGCGTGACTATTGGTTACGGCGTAACCTTGGCGATATGCGTGTCCCAGTTGCCCAACGGGGCGCGAGTGCCGCCGCAGGTCATATCAGCGAGATACTGCGTGTAGGTGCAGGTCTGCCCGATATACTCCGCCGCGAACCAGATCGCGTTGCCGTCGACCGCTCCGGCGCCGTAGTCGCCCCAACGCGGGCGCGGCGTCGGGCGTGTGCTCTTGAAGTCCCAGTAGCCGCTGAAGCCGTCCTGCGGACCAAGACCGGCGGCAGCGATGTGAATGTCACCCATGCCGATCTGGGCGTCGAGGCTGGCGTAGCCGACGCTGGGGAAGTCATTGTCGCCCGTCAGCGTGAAGGAGAGCACGCCACGGCCATTCTCCAGCACCGCCACTGACCCGTACGTCAGGTCAGTATGCTCGACGCCGGCCGTGCCTTGCACCACGATCTTGCCCGCGGTGGGATTGATGATGTAGTAGGCGAGGCCGGCTCGCGTGTCAGCCGTCGCGCCGCTGCCAAATGTCACAGCTGTGCCGAGTGAGCCCCACACCTTGCCGTTGGCGTAGAATACCTGCCCGAAGCGGGAGTCATTGGAATCGAGCTTCGACTCGGCTTCGTTCGCAAGGAATGGATCGGGTGCCGCAGCGCCGACCGCACCCTTGCAGGCGGGATTGGGATCCTTGAGACACGAGAGCAGCGGGAGGTTGGCATCGGCTGTCGCCTTCTGCCGCGCCTGTGGTGGCACGCCATACGTGTCGACGCCGATCGTCTTGATGCTCAGGCCCAGCGACGGCGTAGACGAGCTGAGCGAGGAGGTGTTGGTCAGCGACCACAGCAGGATGCTATTGCTTGTGCCGTCGTCGGTAAAGACCGCGCGCGAGCTGAGGAAATACTCCGTGCCGCCGTTGTCGTCGGCATACTGCGTGCCGGGCGACTGCGCCGGCC
>DASVOW010000946.1:0-6264 GCA_036383155.1 Ktedonobacterales bacterium | reverse complement strand
TCGTGACCTATCGCACACCACATCTGTATTGCGGGCTATAATGGCGAGAAGCCGCCCGAATGCCATACCCCACCACCAACTAAGGGGCTGGCGCCGCGAATCTGTGAGCCGCCAAAGATCACGCCATCAACGCGGCAGTGTGAGGGCAACGGGCCTCTTTCGACGACAACATGGGGGAGACGCGCGATGGCAAAGTATATTCTGGCCTTGGATCAAGGAACCACAAGCTCACGAGCTATCGTTTTCGATGCCACTGGCGCGCCGGTGAGTGTCGCTCAGCGTGAGTTCCCGCAGATCTTTCCAGCGCCAGGACAGGTGGAACACGACCCGGAAGACATCTGGGCTTCGCAGCTCCGCACAGCACAGGATGCGTTACGCCAGGCAAACATCGCGGCAGAAGAGATTGCCGCCATCGGCGTCACCAACCAGCGCGAGACAGCCATCGTCTGGGAGCGTGCCACCGGCAAGCCGATCCATAATGCCATCGTCTGGCAGAGCCGCCTCACCGCGCCGATCTGCGATGATCTCATCCAGCGCGGACTTGGCGATACCATACACTCCAGGACGGGTC
Organism: Ktedonobacterales bacterium; assembly: GCA_036383155.1. GTDB lineage: Bacteria > Chloroflexota > Ktedonobacteria > Ktedonobacterales > JADMIN01 > DASVOW01. The sequence continues at coordinate 5,693 of DASVOW010000946.1, read as the reverse complement.
TCGTCATCGACCCCTACTTCTCCGGCACCAAAGTCAAGTGGCTGCTCGACAACGTCCCCGGCGCGCGCGAGCGTGCAACACGCGGCGAGTTGCTCTTCGGCACAGTCGATTCTTTCCTGATCTGGCGTCTCTCCGGCGGACGCGCACACGTCACCGACTACTCCAATGCCTCGCGCACACTCCTCTTCAACATCCACACCCTCGACTGGGACGACGACCTGTTGCATGAGCTAGACGTGCCGCGAGCAATGATGCCTCGTGTGCTGCCCTCCAGTCACGTCTACGCCCAGTGCGACCCACGCTACTTCGGCGCAGCCATTCCCATCGCGGGCGACGCAGGTGACCAGCAAGCCGCAACCTTCGGGCAAGCATGCTTCGCCCCCGGTATGGTAAAGAACACCTATGGCACCGGCTGCTTCATGCTGCTCAATACCGGCGACCAGCCGCGCGACTCGCGCAACGGACTGCTCACCACCATCGGCTGGGGGCTCGGCGATCCAGCACACCCACGTATCACCTATGCCCTGGAAGGGAGCGTCTTCGTCGCAGGTGCGGCAGTGCAATGGCTGCGCGACGGGCTTGGCATCATCGACAAGAGCGAAGATGTTGAGCGACTGGCAAATTCAGTGCCCGACACAGGTGGTGTCTACGTCGTGCCTGCCTTTGTCGGCCTCGGCGCACCATATTGGGATCCCAAAGCGCGTGGCGGCATTCTCGGGGTGACGCGCGGCACCACTGCTGCCCACATTGCCCGCGCCGTCGTGGCGGCGATGGCCTATCAGACGCGCGACGTCCTCGAAGCCATGCAAGCGGATGCCGAGGCGCCGCTGCTCGCCCTACGCGTAGATGGCGGCGCTGCCGTCAACGACCAGTTGATGCAGTTCCAGGCCGACCAGCTTGGCGTGCCAGTGCAGCGTCCTCGCGTGCGCGAGACCACGGCACTGGGTGCAGCCTACCTCGCCGGCTTGGCCGTCGGCTACTGGCAAGACCACAGCGACCTCACATCACAGTGGGCGCTTGAGCGCGAGTTTACCCCCGAGGTGCCCCCAGAGCAGCGCGAACACCTCTACGCTGGCTGGCGCAAAGCCGTGAGCCGCGTCCGCGAGTGGGAGGAATAGCAGCGCCCACATAACGAAATGCCGCATGTCTCCCGCTGTCTCGAAATGACGTATCCATCGACAGCTTCCTACTCGGTAGGTACACCCGGCGGCAGCGCTGTGAGCAGCCCGCGCAGCGCTGCCGCCGCCGCCCGCATGCCAGCCTCGCCGCTGTAGCCACTGGAAGGGCCCGCAACTTGCAGATGCGGCTCCAGCGTCAAAAAACCGGAATAGCCGCGTTTGACCAGCGCCTCAAGCAGGTGTTGGATATCTCCGTCGCCCTCGCCTGCCGGTCGCACCGTGCCATCGCTAAAGACGGCGTCCTTGATGTGCACGTGCGCCACATACTCCGCCAGCAATGGCCAGGCATCGGCCATCGGGCGCACACCCACCTGCACAAAGTTCGCCGGGTCGAAAGCCAGCCGCAACGCAGGTGAATCGATACTCGTGAGCAGATCGTGACAACGTGCGGCGGTATCACCGTAGATATCCTTTTCATTCTCATGCAGCAGCGTCACCCCCGCACGTTTCGCTCGTTCTGCAAGCAGCGCCATGCGCGCGAGCACCTCACCACGCCGTTGCTCTGCCTCGTCGTTGGCAACGTAGAACGAGAACACGCGAATCAGCCGCGTGCCAAGCGCATCAGCCACCTCGATCGCCCGCCCCAGCCGTCCCACCTCGAAGTCGCGTGGCTCGCTCAGCGCCGATTTACCGATGGGACTGCCAATAGCCGACACCCCAAATCCACGTTCGTCCAGCAGCGCCTTCGCGCGCGCCAGATCCTCCTCACCCAGGTCCAGCACATTGCGCCCCCACGCCCCGCGCAGTTCCAGGTGGTGAATACCGATCGCGCTCAACACATCGAGTTGCACCGCCAGGTCAGAGTCGATCTCATCGCCAAACGCACTAAGAACGAAGGTCGTTGTATCAGACATCTCACGCCAACCTCTCTCCTCTTTCCTGCATTCAGATCCAGCCACGACATCTCTATCTACCCATCGTGGAGAGATACACCCTTTCACCCATTCGTAACAGGTTGACCTCTCCGTGCAGCCTCATAGATTGCCTGTGCGGCGGCCAGCCATGCCGTCGTCCCTCCAAACCGCCTCACTATCGCCGCGTGCCAGCCCGTAATCCCGTGAGCAAGGTGCTATATGCTGCGCGGTCCAGCGGCAAGGTCACTGCGCGCTCCTCGAAGCTAGATAGGATGATCGCATTTGCCAGCTCCAGCGACATACGCGCCTCCCGCCCATCGCAGCGTGGCGCTCGCCCCTCCCTGATTGCAGCGAGCAGGTCGCGATGCACCGCCAGATGACCTCCCCCGTCACCCTCAGGCAACACAAGCGTCTCGCTCGTCATCCCCGGCACGTCGAAGAAGTTGGGGTTCGTGGCACGATACTCGTTTAGCGGCTCGGCAAATCGCGTAACAGTAAGCTGGTCACCAGAGAGTTCGAGCGCCGCGCGATCGCCAATGATCTGCAGGTGCTGTTGGGTGCCTGCCTCGACCGTGTTAATGTGCAGGTAGCCCGGTGCTCCCGACAGATACTCCAGCATCGCCTGCGCCGTATCTTCACTTTCGATTGGGTGGCCTAGGGTGCGCGTCCAGCCCCACACCTTGTATGGCACGCCTGTCAGGTGACACAGCAGATCGAGCGTATGTGGCGCCTGATTCATCAGCACGCCCCCACCCTCTCCACGCCAGGTGCTGCGCCAGGCAGCCGAGCGATAGTAGGCGTCGGTGCGCAGCCACGGCTCGACACACAGCACCCGCACCATCGCCCCCAGTTCGCCCTCCATAATGAAGCGGCGCATATACTCAATGACCGGGCGGAAGCGCTGCTGGAAGTTCACTGCGAGCAGGCGTTGTGCGTATGCAGCGGCGGCGATCATCGCGTCAGCTTCAGCGACCTCCACTGCGAGCGGTTTCTCGGTCAGCACGTGCGCACCAGCGGCGAAGCAGTCCAGAGCAAGCGGAGCATGCAAAGGATGTGGCGTACAGATGACTGCGACATCGGGACGCACACTATCGAGCAGTTCGCGGTGATCGACAAAGAATGGACATCCTACCGCGGCTGCGCGCTCGGCGCCGCGTTCGGCATTGATGTCCGACATGCCGGCAATGCGTGTCTCTGGCAAGTGGCTCAACGCCTGGATATGGTTTGGGGCAATGCCCGCGGCAGCGCCAATAATGGCGTAGCGCAGCGTAGGTGTAGAGTCAAGCGGCGTGGGGGATGTCATTCGTTACGCGCTCCCTGGCCAGCCGGTGAGGCTGCGTGCAAGATCAAGCAAATAGTCAATGTCGAACGGCTTCTGCACCACAGTTATATTCAACGTGACGATGAGGTGTGCCACAGCGGACTCCGTCGGCACACGCGCTCCCGTGAGCAAGATGATCGCCGGGCGGCGGGGCCTCAGTTCCGCCGCATGTTTGATTATATCTGTCCCATCTCCACCCGCAAGCCGCAGATCGGTGATCACCAGATGAACAGGACCACCATCCATCATGGCGATTGCTTCCTCTCTCGAGGAAGTCGCTGATACGTGAAAACCATCCCCCGCGAGGAGTAGCACCACGACATTGAGAATATCTGGCTCATCGTCCACGACGACGATACGTGGTCCGGCTTCGGCGTGCGAGGTTTTCGACGGCCGCCGTGAAGCACTACGACGTGGCGACCGAGTAGTACGTGCCATACCAGCCCTCCGATCCTTCGTGTCACGACTCCGGCAAGAGGGCTCAGTGATGCTGAAGCCAGGATCCACATAGAATGCGCCGACTGGCAGGTAGAGTTACGCGAGCAGGCAATGAATACAGCTCGTGCTCCGACTGCCGCACACGCTATATGAACCTTCGCCGAGCAACCCTACATCTGTTGCCGCGTAGCGATCAAACAGTGCTTCCTGACAATGGCATCCACTACCAACAATATTCACGTACCCTATGCTGTGATTATACGCGGGATGCGCGAGAAAATGCTTACCGCCAACGCCGGAGGAGAGTACGGAATGCCAGCCACCTTGACGCCCGGCGCTTGTCCGGTTAAGATGTTCGACGGTATCCCCTGCTGAGATAATCTATCTCACGCGAGCGTATCATACATGGAGACGTGCGAGCAGAAGTCCAAGCGGCGACCCGCGGCGACGATGACGATAGCGACGATGACGACAAGGTGGGTAACGGACATGGGGGTCACAAGAGGACGCGGCAGTGATGCCCGCACAGTAGCATTCACACGATACGACGTCCCGTGGACCCGGCAAGGGCAACGCCTCGTAATCGCTGTGACGCTGGCGATGTTGGCGTCCGCCTTATTATTGCTTGCGGACGCTACCGGTGCTGTCCCTGCATCGCTGCTCCCCCACACCCCGCTCCACGCGCGCAACGCCCACGCATTACCAATTGCGTCCGCCACGAATACCCCCACCGCAACGACTCAGCCGAAGATACCCGTCATCAGGCTTGTCAGTCCGTCCACTGGTCAGGGACCCGTCGGTGCCCACATCACGATTTCAGGTCACGACTTCTCCGGCTCAACCGCGACCATCTTCGCCGCCACACAGCCAGATTGCGGTGGCTCTCAGGGAACGCTCGTGACACCGAATCTCAGTGGCGGCAGCTTCAACACGACATTCATCTGGCCCACCAACCTTGGTAACGGCACCTACTATCTTTGTGCCAAAGACGTGACATCAGGTGCGCCGACGTATCAGGTCATCGCATCCAGCCCACCGACACTCTCGCTCTCCGTCTCGACTGCACAAGCAGGCGACACCGTGACGATCACTGGTAGCAACTTTGCCGGCTACTCCACCGGCACTCAGATCAGCATCACGGAATCTGCCGGTGGTACGCCTCGCACGCTCACATCGGCAACGCTCGGCCCTGATGGCAACTTCTCCGTATCTGAGACGTTGAGCAAAGACATCGTCGGCAACAATGTCACCATCACCGCATACTCGCCCACTGACGGAGCCAACACCCCTGTCTTGCAGGCCAGCGCCTCCCTCACCGTCCAGGGTTCGACTCCCACACCGACTGTCACCATCGCGCCGACACCAACCACATTAAGTGGCACAACACCGCAAAATACCGACAAGAACAATCAGTCAGGAAGCACCGGAGTGATTGTTCTCCTGATCGTCGGCATTGTACTGGCGCTGCTTGTCATTCTGGGCGTCGTGGCGTACCTTGTCCTGCGCGGGCGCAATGGTGGCGAGCCGGGTCCCGGAGGAGAACACCCGGGAGGTGGCGGCTATGGCGGCTACGGCCAAAGCGCGACGGGCCGCTATCCCCAGGCAAATCAGTATGGGCGCTCCGGAGTCTTCGACACGCCAAACGCGTACACAGAGCCGTACGCTGGCCCTCCGGTCGGCGGCGTCTCCCAATGGGACGAGCCCGAGCCCGCGCCAGGCCCCGACTGGCAGCCACGACCGATGACCGGCTATGGCCTTACAGACGATGACACACAAAACAATGCCTACGGTCAATATCCCGACTATCCAGCCGGCACGTCACAACAGCCGACGCGCCAGGGCACCCCTCCGCCAGTCGATCCCTGGGACACACCTTCCAGCCCACCAGGGCGAGCCTCTGGC
>DASVOW010000945.1:0-3548 GCA_036383155.1 Ktedonobacterales bacterium | reverse complement strand
TGTGAATGAGGCTGCAGTTAGGGGTCAACTAGAAGCGGGTGGTGATGGCAATGCAGGAATTGCGCTTCAGTTCGTTCCTGGCAACGATGATGTCGTGCTGATGGAGTATCTCGACTGGCTCGGCACGCGACATAAGTCGCTGAGGAGGAAGCTGATACCGCCAAAATCGAAGAGCAGGAGTGACATACAAACCGTTCTTGCACGTACTTCTGTCGTCGTTCGCCGTTACCACTACGACGCTTCTCGTGCCACCGCTTTCTATGCTAGAATGCGCCTAGACAACCAATCAGCTCGGGCCACCAGCAGTTGGGTCCGAGCACGGAAGGGCATGCCCATGCGCGATTTTCGCCGATTGCCACTGTTCCTGCGCGGACTGGCCATTTTGGGGCTGCTGTTCCCCCTCGCGTCACTCGTCATGTTCTTGGCGATGCTCGTGTTGTTCATCACCGGAGGAGTGGTTTCCCGTCAGGAACTCGCGAACGACCCTCGTGCGCTTGCCATTGCACTGAATCTCGGCATGCTCGGCCTGGTTTGCACCTTCGTCGTCAACCGCTACAGCAAACGCTTTCTCCAGCCGAACCAGGAGCGATTCCCGCTCGACTCGTGGCAGCGTCAGGCACGGGCCCCCGCATTGCTGGCCGCGCTGCCGCTCTGTGCCATCGCGCTGGCTGCCGTCATTCCTCTCACCCAGGATGCCGCCTTCGTGCTGGTCATCCTCATCAGCCTGGTCGGTGCGGTCGTGCTGCTGCTCACCTATGTGCGGTTAGGAGTGGGCTGACCCTCGCGCTCCTAGCGGCGCGTTCCTCACGAATAAAGCCTCAAAGCTGTACGGACCAGAAAGCAAGCAAAGGGGTGCTCGATGTCGCTACATTTCCCGTCGTTTGCAGCGCTCTTTGGCGCTGCCACAGGCGCAGTGTTGGTAACGGCGGCTAATTGGTGGGTCAAGATCATACAGGCCCCTTCTTCCTATGAGCGTCGCCTCCTGCTCGTCGCAGCGGGTATGTGGACGATTGTGGCCGTCGGGTTTATGGTCGGTCTCTGCCTGAGCTTCTAAGAAGTCATCTCACCAACTCCGCCGGAGCAGGATGAGGGTGCGGTTTGCCCACCCGTTTATGAGATGGCTTGTAGCGGCCCACCTGCAAGGAGGGTGAGCGATATCCATCGGTTGTCGTTGTCTTGGTGGCCGTCCGTCGTGACCGGGACTCCAAGCCAGACGGTGTGCCCTCAGCTCGCCGCTTTTTGCACAAGTGCGGCGAGCTTCGCCTCTTCGGCGGCGGTCAACTCCTTCAGTGCGAAGGCGACGGGCCACATGGAGCCGTCGTCGAGGTTCGCGCTATCGTTGAAGCCCAGCGTCGCGTACCGCGTCTTGAACTTCTCTGCGGGTTGGAAGAAGCAGACGATCTTGCCCGCCTTGTTGGCATAGGCGGGCATGCCGTACCAGGTCTTCGGCGAAAGGGATGGCGCGCTGGCCGTGATGATCGCGTGCACCCGCTCGGCCATGGCGCGATCAGGTGCCGTCATCGCGGCGATCTTCGCGAACAGGTCGGCCTCGCCAGCCGCCTTGTCTGCGCCCGCCTTCTGTTCTTTGGCGCGCTCTCGCATCGCGGCTCGTTCCTCGTCTGAGAATCCCCTGCTCGCTTTTTCGGCCTTCTTCGCCGTCTGTTTGTCGGTTGCTCCCATATGGGACGCTCCTTTGTAGTGTTGGGCGTATGAATGTTGCCGGGACGTAGAGCGGAGCGATGTGACTCCATCCTACCAGAATCATACCAGACTATTCTCGCTGTGGATGCTCCAGCCGGTCTACGCCGTATTTTCAGAGGGAAGATTGACGTCAACGTGTTATTCCGGCACTACTATCAGCGCGTTGGCGCGGTCGATGTGAAGGCCCTGCGGCCAGCGGATTGGGAGCGCCTCCCAGCTTGATCCGGCATCTGTCGAACGGAAAACGCCCTTGTTGTTTGCCGCGTAAAAGACGCCTGGTTCAGCCTCGTGGGTTGCCAGTGCAGCGATCAACAGGCCTCGCGGCTTAGGGAAGCCGTCTTGCACCCGCTGCCACGGGCCATTGCCGGTGCGGCGATAGAGCGCCGACTCCGCACTTTGTGGATTGTGCGCCTGCTCGGGACCATGCGCGGCCGAGATGACAAGCGTCGCGGGATCGGCTGGATCTGCCGCCACGCTCCAGAGATAGTGATGCTGAAGCCCGTCGTTTGGTCGATACCACGTCTGACCACCATCTTCACTCTCGAAAAAGCCATGACCAGGGATCACGAAACCGTCGCCAGCCGCTGAATAGAGCCAATTCGGTGCCAGCCGGTGCATCACCAGCGTATGTGTGTCGTAAGGACCGCCTGGCTTGCGATCCTCCCACGTGTGTCCGCCATCGAGGCTTCGCAGTAGCGCACCCGCCTCGATGGCGACGAAGAGACGTTCTGCCACCAGTGGATCGGGGGTGATCCAGCGCACATGGCTCGTATCAGGTCGGTCAGGTAAGCCCCACGTCGAGGCAGAGGGCAACTGGCGCAGCGTGCTCAGCTCTCGCCATGTGCGGCCACCATCTTCAGAGCGGTAGAGCGAGCTCGGCTCTGTGCCCGCGTACACCACGCCATAATCGCCCGCTCGTTCTGTGAGACTGACGGCTACCGAGGTTATGGCTTGCTGTTCGATGCCTGCGCCCGCGTGCTCCCAGCTATCGCCTGCGCTGTCGCTGCTCCACAAGCCCTGGTCGAAGGTGCCACAGTACACCTGCTGCGGGCGCTGGCGATCCACGGCAAGGCACTGCGGCCGGCTCCCCACCAGCTGCACGTTCACCGCCCATACACCACGGTGCTGCGAGATGATTGCGACTGCCTCGCTCATCGCGAGATACATCTTGGTCATTGTGACTGCCTTTCTGCACGTGTGCTACTGTTGGCACTTGGTTACAGCGTTCGGACCACTCCCCTTACTCGTCCGCTCGTCGTTTAAGGGCAGTTTGCCGGGTATCGTCAACATCTGTTCTGCAATCCCTTGCGCTTCTGCTGCTGCCAGCAGACGCTCGATGAGACCGTGCAACTCCTCCTGTTCGCTCTCGTCCAGCACGCTCAGCAGTTGGGTGAGTGCGTCACGTCTCTGCTTGCGCCATACCTCAATCAGTGCCTGCCCCTGCTCGGTAAGCGCGACCTGTACGATCCGCTCATCATGCGCCTGACGAGAGCGCGTGACGAACGCGGCTTTCTCCAGGCGCTGGCATGCGACCGTCGCGGAACCTGCGGTAATACCAAGTGCATTGGCCAGCTCGCTGATACTGGTGGGGCCATGGTGCTGAAGATGGCGCAGTAGCCAGTATTGCTGCGGCGTCATATCGGCGTGCCGTCCCGGACGCAAGATGTGCCCTAGCGAAAGGAGCTCTTCTGCCAGGTGCTCTGTAATCATAATTCGCTCCATTTGATATTCGAATATTTTGATAATCAATAGATTTATAGGGCGGAAGAGAGCACTTTGTCAAGGGTCACGAACAAACGGCAGCGCTATTTCAAAACAGTTTCTCCCGGAGTTGCGAGTGTATGTAG
>DASVOW010000944.1:0-2931 GCA_036383155.1 Ktedonobacterales bacterium | reverse complement strand
TGCGGCGGATGTCGCCCTCTTCAAGCTCGCCGGTGGCTTCAATAGCGACTGGGACGCGACCCAGCTCTTCGCCACGCTCTGGACGGCGCGTCTGCGCGAGTGGCGTGGGCAACCCGAGGCCGAGGTGTCGCTGGAGGAATGGGCGGCGCGTGCAAGTGCGGCGGCGCGGGCCGGGCATGGTGGCGTCACCTGGTTGCGGGCCACCTTCCCCGCCTCCGCGATCCCCGACGACGACACGGCCCGCTGGGCCCACGACGAATTCTACTGGGGCGCGGATCTGATACGCGAGCTATTCGCCCGTGAGCCACAGTTTGCGCCTGAGGCCGAAGGCTTTGTCCACAACGAAGAGCTGCTGCTCGAAACCGAGGTGCTGCCCGCGCTTGTCGCTCAGGGCATCACCAAGCAGGGACTGATCACCGGGCGTCTCGGACCGGAGGTTGGTTGGGCCGTCACACGTCTCGCCGGTGGCTGCGGCCTCGTCGAAGGCGTTCCCCCCGATGGCATCCCCTGGTATGACAGCGAGCATGGGCGCTCGCCCTTCGGCTGCATCGTGCCTTCCACTACGTTTGCCAAGCCCAACCCGCAGGCGCTGCTCCACGCCCTCGAACGGCTGGAGTCCCGTGCAGCTTTCTACGTCGGTGACACAGCGGACGACCTCGATCTCGTCCTGCGCTACCGCCGTGAGATGCGCTCCCGCGATGCTTCGCTGCCTCCCGTGCTGGCCGTCGTCATCGCCAGCGGCGCTGAAGCGCGCATCTATCAGGAGCGTGGCGCCGACCTGATCATCCCTCACGTGCGCCATCTCCCCCCTGCATTGGAGTCGTTGCGGGCCGGCGAGGTGTAGCCATCCCGCTGTCACGCGCGTGTTTGTATAGAAGCCGAGGGCATTTCGTGGCGCTCGACAGTGTGCGATTGCTTGAGGCCACGATGCGACTAATTCCCATCCGTACGAATCACCGGGGCGGAGGAGAGAAAAGCATCACAGCGCCGATGCTGTGACATGGAGGGGCTGTGGACTCTACGCATGAGAGATATGCCAAACCAACAGGGCAAATAGCGACACGACCCGACGCGCGTGGGATAGTCGCTTTCCCGTGGGTGACGGGCATATTCGTCGCTGTCGTCCTGCTCGCCTGGGTGCTCGTCGCGGTGCAGCAGGGGCTCGCCGGAGCGGACGGCGGCTTACGCTCTGCGTTGCTGCATGGCCCATCGGATGCCCTTCTGCTCCATGACGGCGCGCTCGATGGTGCCACATTAGCAAGAGGCGAGTGGTGGCGATTGCTCACCTCTCAGGAGCTCCACGTAAAGCTGGGCCATATGCTGCTCAACGCAGTGGGTCTCGCTATCGTTGGGGCGGCGTTGGAGCGTCGCATCGGCTCATGGCGGCTACTCGTCATCGCCGTGCTAGGGGGAGTAACCGGCCAGTTGGCGAGTGCGCTGGCGTACCCTACGCTCGTAAGCTCCGGCGCCTCACAGGCGGCTCTGGCACTCGTGGCGGCCCTCGGCGTGATCGCCGTCCGCCAGTGGCTGCGACGCGATGCGCGGCTGGATATTTCCGACTGGATCGGCATTGCCGTGGCCGCGCTCTATCTCTGCATCTCCCTCGCTCTTGACCTCTCTGCCGCTCATACTATTAAAGCGGGACATAGCGCCGCGTTCGTGGCGGGCGCATTGCTGGCAGTCGCGCTCGGCTTTTCTAAGCCCTCTCGTGTTCAAATCGCTCAGTAGTCGTTGGTGCGCTGGTTTCCCTCGCTTGGAAACACGGGAGGCACGATCAGGCGACACACCAACCGGACAACGGCTTCGCCAGGGCAATGCCTCCCATTCACAAGAGGAAATATCAGCGCAGGCCAAAGAGCCAGAACGTGGTGACCGTCACAGCCACGGCAAGGGCTGCACCACAGACGGCCTGAAGCGGTGAGTGCGCCTCCAGCTTCCAGCGTGCCCAGGCGATCAGCACGACCAGTGGAGCGAGCGCCAGAAAAAGCGGGCCGGCCAGCAAGCAGCAAACCACCACCGCACCGGCTGCCGAGTCGATGTGCAGGCTGATCTTGTATTTCGCCACCTGGGTGATCAGCGTGGCCAACCCAAACGAGATGAGGACCGCTACCAACGTAGCCACCAGCGGACGCGAAGCGGAAAGCAAGAGCAGCCCTGCCAACATGCCACCGAGAGCCATCAGGCTAACCAGGAGCGGAACCAGCCGTTGGGAGCGGCGGCTGACATGGATATCGGTCCACTTCCCTCTCTTGATTCCCCACCAAATAAACCCAAATGGCACGAGTAGCCCAACACAGATGACTGCCACCCACCGCAACCCATCTGCCGGTGTGGGGGCCGTCGCGAGCGCGACATACCCGAACACTCCAAGTCCAACGACAAACGGACTGGTGATCTGGCTCAGCCAATACGCGAAGTGGTCAGCGGGTGTGCGCAACGATGACAGCGCCTTTTCGGCCTGCTCTTCGGTCTCAACCAACTGCGCCATACGTCTCTCCTTTAGACAGATCCTCCTCTTCTCTTTGATTGCCCCTGCGTCTTAGCGTTTGTGGACCCTGACTAAGCCGGCCCCTGGGAAAGCAGAGAAACGTGCCTGCGGCATCTCTTCCGTTTCCACTTGGGAGAAACCAGCCTCTTGGACGAGGGCGACCAGCTCCTGCAGGCTGCTCCCCCCGGCGTGAAAGCGCGCCGCCTGGCCCTGACGTTCCTTCGGACGCGTGAAATCGGCGATGACGAGGCGCCCCTCTGGTTTGAGCACCCGGGCGATTTCCGCGAGGCCCTGACGTTTGAGGCTCGCAGGCAAATGATGCATCATCAGCGTGCTGAACACCACATCGAACGTCTGATCAGGGAAATCGATCTGCTCGATCACCCCAACCTGGAACTCGATGGGCACGTGGCGCCGAGCCGCTTTCACGCGGGCACGGGCGA
>DASVOW010000943.1:0-2345 GCA_036383155.1 Ktedonobacterales bacterium | reverse complement strand
GCTCCCTACATGGGCATGCTGCGTCTGGTCACGTCCTCCTTCCTCCCAGTCTACGGCGGCGCCTTCGCCGTCAGTGGCATTGCCCTGATCCTGTTCAAAGTGCTGCCCATGTTCCTCGGCCACAGCGCCGCGCCCGCCCCTGCGCCCGCATTCCGCGAGCCTGCCCCCGTCGCCGCCGCTCCGCAGCCGCGCTATCAGCCATCCTACTCACAACCCGACGCCTACCCGCAACCATCCTACCCGCAACCCAACGCCTATCCGCAGTCGCCATACTCACCCTCGGCTGGGAGCTACCCACGGACAAACTCCTACCCACCAAACCCGCAACAGCAAAGCTACCAGCAAGACTCCCCATATCAACAGCCGCGCTACCCCTTCACTCAAGAGCCGGAGTATCCTCAGCAGCCCCCACGTCCGTCCAATAGGGGAGGCGCTCCCAACCCCTGGTCCTCGCCCGACTCTCCCACCGTGCCCTGATCACCTGATCAGCAGCGCAAACTTGAAGCAAGAGGTGCGGCACCCCAACACGCCGCACCTCTCTCATTGTTCACCTTCGCTTCCCAATTATCCCCTTGACAAAAACCGAAAATATGTTCTATAATGAACCAGGGCATTTTACAGGCAGCTGATAGACCGATGGCTACAATTCGTAAAGGCATCATGATCGAGGCGACGCCTGAAAAGGTATGGGAGGCGGTGCGCGACGTCGGTCCGGTGCATCGGCGTCTCACGCCGGGCTATGTCGTGGTGACTTGCATCGAGGGCGACACCAGGATCCTCTCCTTCGCGAACGGCAATGTGGTGCGTGAGTTGATTGTTGCCGTGGACGACGAGGCGCGCCGGCTGGCCTATGCGGTCGTTGAGTCCCGCATGCCGCTCGTGCATCACCACGCCTCATTCCAGGTCTTTGCCGAGGGCGCGGATCATAGTCGGCTCGTCTGGATCACGGACGTGCTGCCTCATGAGCTCGCCAGGGAAATCCGTCTGACGGTCGAGCGCTGCGCCATGGTCATGAAAGAGACGATAGAGGCAGAGGCCAGGGAAGGCTAACTACTGATCTCTGCATATAGCTCTACACTGGCGCGCTCGCGCCAGCACATGTGACCTCACGCCAAGCTGCACATGTTTACGCATCAGTGCAGAGATCAGCAGTTCCACACGATGGTTTCGGTGCAGAACGTCCGAAGATCTGAGAAAGCGACCCATCTCAAAAAAGTGGTTGACCGCGAAATGACCATCGCGCGCGCCGGAATGCCACAGCCGCGCTGCAAAATCGACAATACCCCCCGCTCGCTCAATCACCTGCAAAGTGCTCGCAGCAACGGCGGCAACTTTTCCGGCAAGAGCGGCAACTGCGTTGGCGTCACTCCCAGAGACCTTGCCGGCACCCAAATCCGGATGAATTCAGACATCGCTCAGATGTGTTCGCGCCATCGGCATGACAATGCGGCAAGAGCGGCAACGCTTCCGGCAATATCTCCGGCAAGAGCGGCAAGATCGCTTGCATACGCAAACACGCCTGACCCTAGCCGCATCTCCGGTCACCGGTAGGCACACTGTCCTGCCATTTCCTAGTCCGCGTCGGCGGACTTTGCGGCACGAAGTGTCTTCAGGCGCGGTTTCAACCGCCCGCCGTGCTCCGGCAAAAAATCGGCAAACATTCCGGCAACATATCGAGATGTCCTCGCAGTCCCATTGTAGAATCCGATACGTCGCATCACCCTATTGGATGGGCCTGCTGATATACTACTGGGTAGAAAGACTCAGCACGAGCCGATCCTCAACACAAAGGGGTGCTATCCATGTCTTCGCCATCCACACCGCCCACCCGGCGCGACACCTTCGGCGCGCGCGCAACCTTGCAGACCGCCTCCGGTCCGGTGGACTACTACCGCCTCGGCGCGCTCTCCGGCCAAAACGTCACGCCGCTGGAAAAGCTGCCCTTCACCCTGCGCATCCTTGTCGAGAATGCTCTGCGCCAGCACGACCTCTCCCCCGATCTCGTGAGCGAGGCTGATGTGCTCGCGCTCGCCCGCTGGCGTCCCGGCGCGCAGCCCGCTCCCAGCGACCCCGAAGAGCTGCCCTTCATGCCGGCTCGCGTCGTCATGCAAGACTTCACCGGCGTTCCTGCCGTCGTAGACCTCGCCGCCATGCGCGACGCCGTCAAGGACCTCGGCGGCAACCCCAGTGGCATCAATCCGCTTGTTCCCGCCGATCTCGTCATCGACCACTCCGTCCAGGTCGATATGTTCGGCACCACCCTCGCCTTCGCCCGCAACGTCGAGCGCGAATACGAGCGCAACGGTGAGCGTTACGCCCTCCTGCGCTGGGCGCAGCAATCCTTC
>DASVOW010000942.1:0-6136 GCA_036383155.1 Ktedonobacterales bacterium | reverse complement strand
TACCATTCCTGACACCTTCTGTCATGATTTCATGCTATGCTGAACATCGGAGAGATACCCACGGGAGAATGCCTATGCGCGCGGATCGCCTTCTTTCGCTCCTCATGTTGCTGCAGGCACGTGGGCGCATGACCGCCGAGGAATTGGCGAAGAAACTGGAGGTCTCGGAGCGCACGGTCTATCGTGACCTGAGCGCGCTCGGAATGGCGGGTGTGCCGGTCTATGCCGAGCGCGGGCCGGGTGGCGGCTGCGGACTGCTAGAGGGCTACCGGACGAATTTGACGGGCCTGACCGAGACAGAGGTGCATACGCTCTTCATGGCAGGCGCCCCTGCGCTGCTCAATGATCTGGGTCTTGGTCGCTCGTTTGAGGGTGCTGTGCTCAAGCTGCTGGCTGCGCTGCCAGCGACCTTCCGCGAGAATGTCGAGCGAGCACGCCAGCGCATCCACATCGACGCCTTTGGCTGGTCGCATTCCGAGGAACCCGTGCCGTTCCTGGCGGCGGTGCAGGATGCGGTGCTGCGCGACCGGCGGTTGCAGATCACCTATCGCAAGGGTAGTGGCGCGGTCGTCGAGCGGCTGGTCGATCCGCTTGGCCTGGTGGCTAAGTCCACCATCTGGTATCTGGTGGGGGCCGTGGGCGGCCAGACACGCATCTTTCGCATCTCGCGCATCCTCGACGCCACAATTACCGAGGAGATGTGTGTGCGTCCGGAGGGATTCGACCTGGCGGACTACTGGCGGACGTGGAGCGCGGAGTTCTCGGCCAGCTTATCGAAGTATCCAGTGGTGGTACGGGTGAAGGCCGAGGCGATACCAGAGCTGCCAGATGTGGTGGGCGCATGGATCACGCCACTGGTGGAGCAGGCAGGAGAACCCGACGTCGAGGGCGCCATACGGCTTTCGATCACCTTTGAGTCGCTGGAGCATGCGCGCTCGCGTCTGTTGAACTGGGGAACCTTGATGGAAGTGCTTGAGCCGCGCGAGCTGCGCGAGAGCGTGATCGACTTTGCCACGCGCATCGCCGCACTCTATGCCGCCGAGCGCTCGCTGGCGCTCGTCTAATGCGTCGCTAACGCGCCTCTCATGCACCTCTAATACGTTGCCAACGCCAATCTAACGTGTCTAGGGTCATACTTGAGTCCAAACGTGAATGGGAAGATCGCAGCAGAACGGGTTGGGGGAAAGCGCATGGCTGGTATGACGATTCGGCAGGCGACGCGTGATGACATCGCGGCATTGCTGGAGTTGTATCGGGAGTTTCATGTGTATCACGTGCGCAGTGTGCCCGACCGCCTACGCGTGCCGGAGCGATATGATGACGAGCAGACGAGCGAGCAGCTACAGCCCATTTTGGACGGTGATGATGCGGCGCTCTTCGTGGCGGAGGATGGTGGCCGGCTCGTCGGGCTGGCTGAAGTGTATCTCAAACGCGACGATCCTCATCCCGCTGCGATTGCCTATGCTCACGGCTATCTGCAAAGCCTGATGGTGACGGAAGCGATGCGCGGGCAGGGTGTCGGAAGGCGATTGGTACAGGCTGCACACCGCTGGGCGACAGAGCATGGCGCGACGGAGATGCGGCTCAGCACCTGGGAACATGCAGCGGGACCACAGGCATTCTACGAAGGATTGGGGTATCGCACGTTGCGGCGCACACTCGTGTTTACTATAGAAGGAGAGCTATGATCTCGGCGCGCGGATTGCCATCCTCGATGATCAACATGGCAATGGTGCAGTGCGGCTGCGTGCGCCGATCCGTAGCACTGCCCGGATTGAGCAGCAAGAGGCCATCGGCATCCTCAAGGTAGGGGATGTGGCTGTGGCCGAAGATGACGACACGCGCCGCGGGGAATTCGCGCCGCGCGTTGCGCGCGTAGTGTTTGCGCTCACCAAGATTATGCACGATCCCGATGGCGACACCGCCGACCAGCAACTCGCGCTTGATCGGTAGCGCCGCCTGCACCTCCGGTTGCTCGACATTGCCCTGCACCGCCTCGACGGGCGCGTATGCCGCGAGCTGATCGAGCACGGCGAGTGTGGAGAGGTCGCCGGCATGCACGATCAGATCCACATTCTCGAAGTGGCGCAGCACGGAATCTGGCACACGGCGCGCCCGCGATGGCACGTGCGTGTCGGACATGACGCCGATGCGGTGAACGCCACTCATAGCAGTCTCTCCTGAACGCGTCCTGTCTGGCATCTGCTAGATTGGTGGATTCTATCACACCCTCCTAGGTGAGGCCGTCGCTAACCTCGCGAGCTACACGTCCCGTGGCATCCGCGCCTTCCACGCTAAGCAGGGTATGAATGCACGTATGGGACGCCTCTCTGGCGTGTGGCAGGCCATACCACGACTTTCACCCCAGGACACCACGCACCTCACGTGGGCACCCGCGTGTGTACCCCCATATTCTCGCATATTCTCGCGCGCAGGTGTAGCGCAGCGAGGTGGCCTATGTTACAATAGCGCTCGGCTGTGATAGCGCGTTCGTGGGACGTCCGCGCCATTCGTCCAGTCTGGGGAGGCGCACGGTGAGCGGTACCCAGCACTCCACCTTTGGGAGCCTGCTCAAACATTACAGGACTGATGCTGGGTTGACGCAGCAGGATCTGGCTGAGCGTGCCAACCTCAGTATTCGTGGCATCAGCGATCTCGAGCGCGGCATCAACCGTACGGCTCGCCGTGATACCGCGCGTGCCCTGGCGGATGCGCTTGGCCTGTCTGGCTCACAACGGAGTGCGTTCGAGCGCGCGGCGCGGGTTGGGAGTGCGTCGAGTGCTGTGCGGCCGGCCGCGCACGACCAGCAGCGGCAAGTACCCGTTGTCGGACGGACGCGCGAGCTAGCGCACATCGATCGCTGGTTGGGCGGCATCACGCCTCCTGTTCTTGTGCTGGCTGGTGAGCCGGGTATCGGTAAATCGCGTCTGCTCTCCGAGGCCGCCACACTCGCTGCTGAGGCGGGATTCCAGGTCATGACGGGCGGCTGCTCCGGGCGCGGCGGCCAGGGTCCCTACGCACCCCTTCTGAGCGCGCTCGAGCACCACCTGGCTTCCCTGCCTCCTGCCCGCTGCCGGGCCTACCTGCGCGGCTGCGAATGGCTCACCCGCCTGTTGCCTGAGCTGAGCGTGACGTACGGCATCACACCACCCACGTGGACACTCCCGCCCGAGCAGGAGCGCCGTCTCATCTTCGCCGCCGTCGCCCGTTACCTCGCCGCCGCTGCCGATTCGCAGGGCATCGTGCTGATTTTGGACGATATGCAGTGGGCGCCGCCAGATGCGCTCGATCTGCTGGTGCATCTTATTCGCGCTGGCGCTCAGATGGCGGTGCAGGTACTCGTCGCCTATCGCGACACAGCGATCCAGCCTGGCGACCCGCTCTCCGCAGTGCTCACCGAGCTTGCGCGCGACAGTCTGATTACGCGCGTGGCGCTTGGTCCGCTCGACGCCAGCGCGTCGGCCAGCCTGCTCCGGCTGCTGCTCTCTGTGCCGGCGCAGGCGTGGGATGGCCCACCAGATTCAGCTCGAGAATCTCTCCCATCTCCACTCGAAGCGCATGTCGTCAAGCGCACTGGCGGTATCCCCTTGTTTCTGATCAGCTGCGCCCAGGCCCTGCGCGATACGTCCGATCAGATACATGACGCGATCCCTTGGGACGTCGCGGAGCATCTCCGCCAGCGAATAGCGCGGCTGTCGGCACCCGCGGTCGAGGCGCTGGGTGTTGCCGCGATGATAGGCCGTACCGCATCGTTGGATCTATTGACGGCCGCCGCCGCGCTACCAGAAGATACGCTGGCCGCGAGCTTACGCGAGGCCACCGGTGAGCGGCTGCTCGTCGAGGTGAGTGATGACGAGTACGAATTCCCGCATGACCTCATCCGCGAGGTGCTCGCCGCTGATCTGGGCGCCGCTCGTCGCGCCGTACTCCACCGTCGTATCGCGCAGGCCCTCGAAGGGATCAGCGACGACCCTCCAATCGAGCGGTTGGCGTACCACTTCGCCCGCGGCGGCGACCCCGCGCGGGCCGCCCTGCATCTCGAGCAGGCGGGCGATCATGCTACCGCGCTGGCCGCATCCGCCGACGCGTGTAGCTATTATCAGGATGCGGTCGCCAGCCTCGACCGGCTCAGACACATAGCCCGTGCCACGGCTGTGCGCGAGAAGCTCGGGGTGGCACTCACGACATGTGCTCGTTTTGACGAAGCGTTTGAGGTATTCGAAACCGCGGCCGCGGCCTACCGGGTGCTCGGCGATGCTGAAGGGATCGCGCGCGTGGCGACCCAGATCGGTTGGGGAATGGTGCATGTGGGCACACCGGAGGCGGGCCTGGCGCATATCCAGAGCGTGCTGGATTCCACCGGCAGCGAAACCCTCACGCCGTCGACGCTGGCTGGCCTGCTCTCGGCTCAAGCATTCCTCTGCTTCGTCAACGGCAGATATCACGAGCAGCTTGCGATTGATGACCGCATCGTAGCGCTGGCGCACTCGTTCGGCGATGCTGGCCTGGTTGCCCAGGCACAGGCGCACCGCTCCCTCGCGCTCACTATGCTCGGCCGGTTCGAAGAGGCGCGACAGTCTATCGAAAACGTGTTGCCGGAGCTTGAGGCGAGCGGTGATCCGACCAGCCTCCTCATGGGATTGAACGTCCTCTCGGGCGCCTACGCCGCGCGTAGCGATCTCGCCCTGGCTGAGCGTTACATGGACAAACAGCTTGAAATCTGTGAGCGGGTGGGCGACCCGGTCGCGATCGCGTTTGTCGAAGCCTCGCGCGCGGGCGTCCTCTTCGATACTGGCCGCTGGGCTGAGGCTCGTGAGGGGCTGACGCGCGCGAACAGCCTGATTGCACACCTCGGTCCATGCTGGGCATCGCCGTACGTGCTCATCTATCGCGGCCATCTCGCGCTGGCCACCGGTGATATAGCCGAGGGCGAGCGGCTGCTTCGGGAGGCCATAGACGAGACGGTGCGGAGTGGCGATCTTCAGGTACGCTGCCTGGCCACATGCGGTCTGGCCTACTTCGCGCTCGCTTCGGGCCGGCCCGACGTTGCGCAGGCGGACCTGCGCCCCCTCGCGGACGCGGACACACTCGACACACTCGACACACTCGAAGCGCTCGGCACGTTCGCTCCTACAGTGCTCCATCTGCAGGCCTGGGCAGCGCTGGACATGGAAGATCTTCCGCTGGCCGAACGCCTCATCGAGCACGCCCTCAGCATGTGCCGGGAGCGAAATGATCGTCTGGTCCTCGTGGATGCCCTGGTCGTGCGGGTGCGCCTGGCAGCACGCCGCGGCGAGCCGGTCGCGCAATCGATGCTCGTGGACGTGCTGACACACGCGCGCGCCATCACCTATCCCTACGGCCTGGCGCGTACCCTCTACACATCCGGCCTATTGCACGAGCAGGGCGGTGACAGCGCTCACGCCGTGGCGGACTACACCGAGGCACTCGATATCCTCAACGCGTTGGGCGAGCGAGTGTATGCCCCCAGGATTGAGCAGACGCTGGCTAAGCATTCCCGCTAGCCAGTGGTTTCGGATGGCTCTTCACCGATGTGGGGCGTCGTGCACACTGGGCATCGTGATTTCATCTCCCATACGAGATTCGCGACCGGGCTGGAAGATTGGGTGCGCGGTGTTGCGCGCCAGGTGCTGCCGTCCACTGCATACAACCGTCGGTTCCACCGCTGGTCAGCGGCGCCTGGAGCGTGCCGGCACTGCTTCGCCCCATTCCGCGTCGCAAGCTTCATAGCCAAGCTCCGACGCCTCGACGAGCACTGGTCCGAAAAGCTCGCGCAGCAGCCGCAGAACGATCGCCTCAATGGCCTGTTGATCGTCCTCCAGTGATGCTCGCCGGATGCGCGTCCCCTGCTCCGGGCTGCGCACCACCAGATGTAGCGTGAACGCGTGGCTGGGGCCGGTGGGGTGTGCCACAACGTAGACGCGCTCCAGACTGACGACCCCGATGCGGCGATACAGCGCCAGTCCAAGCTCTTGCTCGACCGCAAGCGCCATGTCGCCTGGATCGCCGTCGAGCTCGGTCCGTGGACTAAGACAGGCATAGCGGGCACGAAAGACATACATCCTCAGCATCCTCCCCACGGGCGGCGTCGTGTGGCATTGGTGACAGGCCATGC
>DASVOW010000941.1:0-7543 GCA_036383155.1 Ktedonobacterales bacterium | reverse complement strand
AGCATATCATTGTGCGCCCATTGGTACGCGCAGATATCACGCTGACATCTCCATCTGGGATTACCCTCGATCCAGACGAAGTCGAATGGCTTTACCTGCTGGCAAAACACTACCACTTCCGCTTGCCACCCGGCCCCGTCACGGACGAGCAGTTGCGGAGCTTGGCTGCACCTACGCTTGTGCTGATGGGAAAGCATGACACCTTCTTCGCCCCCGAGATTGCCGTCGCCCGGGCGCGCGTGCTACTGCCGCAGGTGCACGCGGCTGAGGTACTGTCTGGCGTTGGACACAACATGATCTCAGAAATGCCAGACCTGATCAACTCACGGCTCGACACGTTCCTGCGAGCAGCATAGCGCCTCTTGCCAAGACACCTATAATGTCTTGCGAGAGCGTGCTGCTCGATATGACCTAACACGATCAGGCGTTACCCGGTGTCGCATGGCTTGGCAGATCCGAGCACCGCCCCAGCAGCATATGTTACTTGCTTGCCTGCTGAGACGGCGGATGGTGGATGTCCATGCCAAATAGGAAGCGCGTGACGGGGGTGCGCCTGACTGCCACATCGTAGAGTAACAGCGTGACCGGCACGCTCACCCCGACAATGATCAGGAATTTGACGAGCAAGGGCATATCCCACTGCACGACGTAGAACCCCACAATCGTCAGCACCGACATATGCAGCACATAGACAGGATACGCTGCATCCTTGAGATAGGCGAGTGCCCGGCTATTGGAGCTGAGACAGCGCATGGCGATGCCCACAAGCGCCACAACCCACAGCCACGAGATATAGGAGCGAAGGAATACGACCAGCGTATACCCCAGAACATTCTCCGCCGTTGGCGACCGCCCTGTGAGGAATAGCACCTCAAACACTACCCACGCTGCGGTCCCAAACACCAATGCGCCTGGCCAATCACGCCGTATCACCTTCAGGAATCGCTCGTCGCCGTAACCAATGAACCCAAACACGTAGAAGAACAGATAAATGAAGAGCAATACCCAGTTCGCTGAAACCTGGAAGTCCAGGAACAGGAGATTCGACAGGCGGCTTTGCAGGAGTAACTGTCCCAATGCGAGCGGCACCCCAAAGAGTACGAGCATCCGCCATCCTGTAAAATGCAATGCTATCCGCTCAATCACACGTGTGCCCTTCGGCGTTTCGAGATAGCGAAACAGCGGCAGCGTGACCATCGCGAAGAGTATCAGCGGCGGGATGAACCACAGATGCCCTACCCAGTCTGCCCCTCGCGCTGGGAACCTCCCCTGAAAGACATCCGCCCAACTGCGCACGTAGTGAATGTAGAACTGCGGGTACGTGTCGTGTGGGCCTGGAGAGGCGAGCGTGCCGATGTAGACCTGAATAGGAACGATAACGAGCACGCCGAAGACAAACGGAATGCCGAGTCGCATGATACGCTCGATGACATATCGCCGTGGGCTGCGGGAACGTAACGCAAACTGTGAGGCCGCGCCTGCCACAAAGAACAGCAGCGGGATTCCCCAAAAGGTGATAAATCCCGCGAGCACATTCATCAGAGGGCTTCGTTGTTCGTTCTTAACGTAATCGCCCAGACCCGTCGTGAAGATGATCGCCGTGTGGAAAGGAATTAGCCCAAACACCACACACGTTCGCAGCCAGTCGAGCTCATAGCGTCGTGGTGTCTTAACCGCCGCTGAGGTGACTGGCGGACGAGAGGATGACGTAGGTACTAGAGGCGCGGCCATCGTCGGCCTCCCTTTCTGGCTAGCTGCCTGGCCAGATCACGTGTATTCAATTCGCACCAGCCAGCCTTCTGTATTCGATCCCATGTCCATATCTCGACTCGAACACAGTTCTTCAGGCGTATATCACATGCTCGTCACACTCGCGCCGCGCACAGGTCATGAGTACACCATGCGCGGCGCGAGCACACGGTACGATAAGTATCCCGCTGGCGCCTTAGCCAAGGAGCGGCAGCGTCGCCGCCAGTAGCCATCCCATGAGCAGCGCTTGCGCCCCCGAGATCAGCCACACCGGCATGCCGACCGCTCGACGTGTCCAGGCGGATAGCCCAATGAACGCGAGCAGTAGAATCGCAACTACCGGCAAGAGAATACCGAGATAGCTGAGCCGTCCAAAGTTCAGCAGGATTGCTCCCATGAAGGAGGCGACGATCAGTAGTGTGGCCGCCAGATCAGCACGCGCGCCACGCCCGGTGCGCCGCGCATATCCAGCCAGTAGAGCCTGCACAGCACAGAAGAATGGCCAGATCATCAACACATACACACCCGCTCGCCACAAGCGCGCTGGAGAAAGAGCCAAACTCTCCCAACCAAACGACGATATCTTCCCCAACGTGAAATAGAGGAACACCGCGACAGCGCCCGCCAGAGCCACTTGCGGCAAGATGCGTGACCGGGCAGGCCACTCTGCTAGCGACCGCACGCCCGGAACGAAGCGCACTGCCGCCCACAGCACTACCCCTGCCACCAGCAACAGCAGCGCCACATCGCCCGACACCTGCTGCTGAATAAAGCCAAATGGCGCAGGCTCAGGCAGCCAGAAGTCCGTAGGCAGCCACCAGCGCATCGCCGCCAGCCCAATGGCCAGCGCGCCGGCAATCACTCCCAGCCGCGGCCACAGTGCTCGCCTACTCGGGCTGTGCTCCGCGTGCGCTGTCGCTGCCGCCGTCACCTCGCCCGCAGCAGGCGCCAGCCGTAACCACGTCGAGCCAAGTCCAATCAGCGCAAGCGCCCCCAGTGCAGCTCCAAACAAGCCGAACAGCATCCAGTGAATGCGCGCGTCGCCAACGACGCGGTTGCTCGTGATGGACGGATCCACCGTCGCTCCCAGCCACTGGAGAATCATCGTGTGCGTCGAGCCAGCCGTGATAATTGAAATATGGTCGAGTCCCGGCAGGACCTCGCGCTGCCGCATACCTGTCTGGTTCTGTGACGCGGCGACGGCACAGCTATAGCTATCGTCCACCCGCGCTACAGGCACGTCGCACCCCGACGCAATCAGCTTCCGTGAGATATCGTTGATGCCTGGTAGGTCAAACTGCCCGGAGAGGACGAGTAGATTGCGCGGGTTGGAAGGCGTCGGCTGGTCGTTCAGCACGCCGGCTACCAGCACAGTCGCCTGTAGAGTGCTCAGCTCCGGATGCTGCAGCGCATACTCACCCGCCGCTATCGTGCCGATTGAGTAGCCAATCAGCACCAGACGTGGGTGCGGCGTATATGCATGGGCAAGGGCATAATCCACGACTTCGCCAAGCGACGATACCAATCGCGGTACCACATTATGCGTGCCCGGTGCCCCATAAGGAGCCGTCGAGGCGCCGTGACCGGGCAGATCATAGGTGTAGGTCGTCACCCCTGCGCGGGCCAGATCAACGGCCAGTCCCGACATCATTTCCTTATCTGCTGAGTATCCGTGCACGATCACGGCGACGACATTCCCTCTGTTGTGCGCAGGCGTAAATTTCAGCACAGGTAGTGGAATAGCCTGCTGCAGGGTAAACGATGTGCGTGTAATGCCGTCCTCATAGCCGCGCATCTGTAAAGCCGCGACGCCAAGCATGACCAAACTCAGGAGGAGAAGCGCGACATTGACAATCAATCGAGAACGTGTACGAGAAAGCAACTGACGAATCGTGGGACGTTGAGCACTGTGAGTAGTGATAGTGTCGATGCGTGCCATAGTTTAGAAGCGTCTCCAGGGGGCTCGCGAGAGAGTAAGACAACCTTTCTAGCACACGCCCTTACCCGCAGATTGTATGATCTGAGTGTCTGGATATGTCAACTGGACAAGCGCATAAGGAAGAGGCTCTGCACGTATGACTCCGCACATTCAGTTTCTCATCCTCGCATGCGTTTCCCTGGCGATCACCATGCTGGCAATTGTGCACGCGTGGCGCAGGCACCTGCCACAGCGCAAGTTCGCCACCATGTTCTATAGCAGCGGCTACATGCTGATTGGAGCAGCATTCATTATCGACGACATCCTGCGGCCCCCGCTCTTCGTGCATGGCTTCGTACCAGGCATTGGCATCGGCGTGATCGTAATTGCCTTGGCGCTTGTCCTCCAGGACGCGATCTCGCGCTCAAAGTCACCTCGCAAGCCTACGTAAGAGAGGTCATACCCGGATACACGGAAAGATAAGACACCTGGGACCGAACACATCTGCACAGTGGAGGACATCGTGCAGACGTCTCATACTCCGTCCGAAGCAGAGCGGACTCCTCGCGGCAACTGCTACCCAGAGCGAGACACGTCACTCTCCCAAGCGGCAGTTGTTTTGCGCTTGCTTGTGTACTCTGCCCTGTTTTTGTACGACGTCGTGGCCTACTTAATACTACTTCGTTAGATTCTCTGAATGTTTTCGCCTGCCGTCTTCTGGTTTCCCACGGCGTAGCCAGGTGCCTGCATGTTGACGACGAGATCGTCTCGTGTCCTGTGTAGAAGCGAGGAGATGGGCACGGAACCCTGTGCTCTGGTTCTGGTGATTCCTCGCACAGAAGAAGCAATTTCATGGAGGCCCAGTACGTCCCTGCCCGCCGTCTCTTGCTCGCGCGCTGCCCGCAGCATCTCGAGTGGACCAACGTGACGTTGGTGTGTTCCTGGGCGCGCCCTCGCCTGGGTCAAGAAATGGAAAGCCCGCTTCCGTGCGGCACCAGACCATCCAGCCGTGATCTGGGGACGGCGCCGCACGTCCTCCACGACCCCGGCAGCCACAGCCTTGTCTGGACACATCAGCGAGCAGATTCTCAATCCGCAGTAGCCGCGATTGCCACCCTTGCTCTTTGGCGATATGCCTGCACATTTCGCTGGCACCAACCCAACATCGTGATAGGATTGTGAGCGAGGAGGCAGGCATTGGGACATGCATGTGATTCAGCCCTGCTTTACTGCGTTGCGGCAGCCATGGCCAGCTGAACTCGACGAGGACAAGGCCCGAGCTGGCGGGCGGGGAGGAGCTTTTGCTTGCAAGGGTCCACCTTGTGTCACCGTGGGAGTCATCACGTGTGGCATGGATGGTTGTCGACTGACGGGCATCGTGGATTTCTCAACGAGCCTGAGGATGGTCGTGTTGTGATGCAGCGGAGGAATAGGAGGAGATCCATGGGCCACAGACACAGCCAGGCGCACAGGAGCCGGTGTCGCGCAGGTGGAGTCGCGCAAGGTCGCTCGGATATGCCGGGCTCACACCATGTGCCCCATGTGCCAGAGCAACGGGCACTGGAGGCGGTGCTTGCGGCGGTGCGCGAAGGTGTCGTGGTCTATGATCGTGAGGGATATGTCGTATGTATGAACGCGGCGATGCACTGCCTGCTCCAAGGGAATGCCGCGTCGACCTCTGCTGCCGAAGCGCCATCCGACGCGCTTGCCTCCGACGCTCCTATACGAAACACCGTGGAGAGTCACCTCCTCGCTGAGGTCATCCGCCAAGCGGGCAGGTCCCTTGGAGCTGCATCCGACACGACACGAGACCATACGTTGGATACGGATGTACGCGTTCATCTGCCGAATGGGCAAGAACGCTGGCTTTCTGTGACGCGGAGCCCGGTACGAGACGCCTCAGCAGGCATCGTGGGCACGGTAGCGGTTGTTCGTGACGCGCCAGACCGCCAGCACGTAATGCGCGCGTACGCCGACGCGCAGGCGGAGACCACAGCATTACGCGAGACGGTGCGGCACATGGAAGAGTTCCTTGCCGTCGCAGCACACGATCTGCGCAGCCCGCTGGCAGTTGCACTGGGTACCTTACAGCTGGCACAGCGGCGGTTCATGCGTCAGCGAGCACAGGTGGATGCCCGGTATCCCGAGCTCGCCAACTCATCTGAAGCCATTCATAGGGGACTCGGCGAAGCAACGCATGCGGTGCAACAGCTGGCCCAGTCGGTAGCACTGCTGCTCGACGTGACACGCGCACGTGCCGGACAGTTGGAATTGAAGCTGCAGCACTGCGATCTCGCCGAACTCGTGCGCAAGCAGGTGCAGGCCCAACGGATTGCCGCAGCGCACCGTGATATTCACCTCACGGTTCTCACTGAAGAGGCGGTGCTGGTGCATGCTGATGTCGTCCGTACCGGCGAGGTTGTTGCCAATTATGTGACTAACGCAATCAAATACTCGGCTGCGGCATGGCCTGTCGAGGTGGAGGTCAGTGTGCGCGATGATGCCGCGCGTGTCGCGGTGCGCGACCGTGGGCCAGGCTTGCCGCCGATAGAGCAGGAGCGGGTGTGGGAGATGTTCTACCGGGCGCCTGGGGTAGTGCCGCTGAGCGGCACTGTCGAAGGCTCAGGACTCGGCCTGGGGCTGCACATCTGCAAACGGATCATCGAGCAGCATGGCGGCGTCGTTGGGGTAGACAGCACCATGGGCGCGGGCTCAACCTTCTGGTTTACGTTGCCGCTCGCTGCGCCGGCAATGCCTGAGGCACACGGTACCGTCGCAGCAGGGGAGGAAAGCACTGCATAACTTCCCAGTGTGCGCACAGGAGTGCTGATCACGATCGCGCCGTTGTGGGAGCCTGTTGTCGGTGGCTCGCTAGGGTTGCGGGGTGATGCCGTCCGTAGGTGAGACGGGTACGCCCGTCGGAGTGCTCTCCCCGATGCGATAGCGCAGAAGCGCGCCTACCACAACGCTGGCGTAAGATTGAGTTGAAATCCCTCTCGGGGCTCAGGATAGATTACATGTCTGTGAGGTGACTGGACGATTCGGCGGTGCTGTGCTCGCCCTGTCTCCCCGGCGTGTGGGTCTGGACTCCTTCGTCGACAGCCTGCACCTGCTGGGTGGGGGTAGCCGGCGATGGGGGGTCCACTACGCACCCTCGACGCCATCGTTCAAGCGCCCCTGCTCCACCAGCCAGCGCGCAAAGCGCAGGCGCCGCTCGTCCAACCCGAACTCCCCGCAATCCCGGCTCGTCTCGTACTGCTCACGCAGCAGGTACAGACGGGCGAATTCCTCCGGTGTAAAGCTGGCGGCAAGCGTAGCGGCCCGCCGTGTCTGGTTCGCTTTCTCCCACAGAAACATGGCTGGCCCCCTCTCGTCGATAGCGCGCTCGCGCGAGCACCTGTGTGCCCGCTCACAGCCTGATAAGAGACGATAGCCTGCCGGCATCACCGAAGCATCACACACCAGTGATACAGTCGTCACAATGGCGTCACAGTCACAAGCAGGGACAGCAGCACACACAGACGGCAGTGCCGTGACTGGAGCACACGTCGAGCCGCTAGGAGTGCGTTCACCGACGTACACATCCGCATGTTGGAAGCTCGGAAAGCAGTCGGCAAATCATGAGCTGCCGCCGTACCCTGACAGTGCTGGGTACCGGTAGGTAGATAGCCGTGCGACTGATTTATGTCCACTGGATTCACTGCCACTGAATGGAATTCTCTCTCCGTTTGCACCTGAGGATCGTTTGGTGTATTGTGTGCCGTATGAGTGGAGGATGGATGGGAGGAGGGGTAGGGATGTGCTTGAGGCTACTGGTCCCACGGTGCTCCTGGTCGATGACAATGCGGAATTGCTCGATGTGTTGACTCGGTCGCT
>DASVOW010000940.1:0-1649 GCA_036383155.1 Ktedonobacterales bacterium | reverse complement strand
CGCACTATTGTACCATCCGGCCCGAATGCGAGAAGAAAACGGGACTACCTGTTACCTATGCCTGCGGCTTCTCACGGATATCTGGGCGAGCGTGGGCTACCTGATCGTGTATCATCTCTGATGAGGCCGCCGAGCGACATGACCTGGAGGAGAGATATGCCGATGCCCTTTTATCCAGAGGACGCGCCGGTGCCGGCGGGGCTGCGCACTGACGAATTTGTGCTGCGCATGCTGGCGGCGACTGACGTCGATCTCGACTATGACGCGGTGATGGCGAGCAAAGACTTGCTGCATCTGCGCAGTGGCGGGTCGTGGCCGCGTGACGGCTTCACGCTGGCGGAGAATCTGGCCGATCTGCAGGGGCACGAGGCCGACTTTCATGTGCGGCGCGGCTTCACGTACACCATTATGAACCCTGAGGAGACGCAGTGCCTGGGCTGCCTCTACATCTATCCGCTCGGCGTTATCCTGCATCGCATAGGGGTGGAGGAGGCTGAGCCAGAGGATGAGCGTGTGGCTGAGGCGTCGTTTTGGGTGCGGCAGGAGCGCGTCGCCGACGACCTCGACAAGCGTGTGCTGGCGGCGGTGCTCCCCTGGCTGCGGCACGACTTTGCCTTCTCGCGACTGTATCTGCGGGCGTTCGAGCGGGAGCGGCGGCACGTCGCTATCTTCGCGGAGGCTGGGCTGCGCCTCGCCGCGTCGTATCCCGTAAGTGATACACAGCTGTTGCTGTTTGAGTGAGGTGTGAGCTTGTGAAGTATTCGGTGCGCGCCAGAGGCGGGCGGTTGAAACCGCGCCTGAAGATGGCCTGTGGGCCGCCGCAAAGTCTGCCTGCGCAGACTGGAGAGAGGTGATTCACCGCTCGATGCCGATAATTCGCAATCCCTGTATCACAAGCCTTGTACGTGTGAGAAGTGGTGTTCTGGCCTTTCGCGATCTGTGATGCTACACTCCCCATATATGCCTCGTTTGATACATATGATAGGGTACCGTTGGTAGACATGCGGATCGTTCGCGGTATATCAAGGTGGTGCGCTGGAAAGCGAGAGCCAGAGTGAGCAGCGACGTGCAGCAGCAGGTGGTCGCATCGGCGTTGACTTCCGACAGGATGGCAACGATGTCTGCGGTGCAGGGTTTCATTGGCAGTGACCAGCCGAGCGATGATATTCTGCAGCGCTGCATCCGTTGCGGGCTGTGTCTGCCTACCTGCCCTACGTATGTCGAGACGCTGCGCGAGCCCTCGTCGCCGCGCGGGCGCATCCATCTGATCTCGGCGGTCGCCGAGGGCAGGCTCGACATTCACACGCCTGGCTTCGTCGAGCAGATGTATCAATGTCTCGATTGCCGCGCCTGTGAGGCGGTCTGCCCATCCGGCGTCGAATACGGCCAGCTGGTGGAGACTGCGCGGACGCAGATCGAGCGCATGCGCCCGCGTCCACTCTGGCAGCGGCTGGGACGCGCCGCCATCTTCGCGGGACTCTTCGGCGATCTGCGGCGCTTCCGAGCGGCGGGCGCGTTGCTGCGTTTCTATCAACGCTCGGGAGTGCGGCGGCTGGCGCGAGCCAGTGGTGTGCTTGGGCTACTTGGCCTGCGCGAGATGGAGACGATGCTACCCGAACTGCCAGAGCATTTCGTCACGCCGAGCGACG
>DASVOW010000939.1:0-2802 GCA_036383155.1 Ktedonobacterales bacterium | reverse complement strand
GTGGACACTCCAGCGTCACCGGCGCCGCCAGATGCTTGAGCTCGGCAAGGACTGACGCCGCTGCGTATGCAGGCAGTCCCAGTAGCGGCTCGTGATCGCGTGCGCTTGAAGCGCTACCAGGGACGCTGCCTGCAGATTTAGCCTCTACGCCTGCCTGTGCTCCCATCAGGAACTGGAGGCGCTTCACATGTGGCCAGAAGACTTTATTCGTGCGGCGTTCGGAGAGAATGCCGACGTGTGCCAGGCCCACACGCAACGCGTCGAAGGCGAGCGCGAGAACCATGGGGTGGAAGTTCCCGTTCGAGATGAGGCGATCCTGCTCGATGGACACGAGTGGGTTGTCGTCTCTGGCATTGAGCTCGACCTCGACACTTCGCCGGGCAAAGGTCAGTTGCTCGCGCAACGCACCGTGCACCTGTGGGATGACGCGGAACGAGAGCGGATCTTGGACCGAAATGGCCCGGTCGGGCGCGTAGAGATAACTGCCTGCGAGGAGCGCGCGCATGTGCTGGGCAACTGCCGCCTGGCCGGCGAACGGCTTGGCGGCGGCTACCTCCGCCTCAAACGGGCTGAGATTCGCGCCGGCGGCTTCCAGGGAGAGTGCTCCCACCAGATCAGCCAGAGCGGCCACGCGCTCCGCTTCCAGCAGTGTGAGGGCGCCGACCCCGATGGCGAATCCATTGGCGCTGATGAGCGCGAGACCGTCCTTCGGCTGCAGTTCATAGGGTGCGATCCCCGCCCGCGCAAGGGCCTCACCGCCTGGCAGGATCTCGCCTTGGTACTGGGCCTGCCCTCGCCCGATCACAGCAAGCGCCATCGCAGCGAGGTGCGAGATGTCAGACGCTCCGACCGATCCACCTTCCGGGATCACGGGGTGGACCCCCGCATTGAGCATTTGGACGAGGGTGTGGAATGCGCCAGGGTGGATACCCGCTCCCCCGCGCGCCAGACCGGCAATGCGCGCCAGCATGATCGCCCGCACCTGCTCCTCCGGCAATGGAGCCCCAATGCCGCCGGCGTGTGTTCGGACGAGCAACTCCTGAAAATGCGGCAGAACCTCCGGGTCGACTCGCTGGTCCCGTCCATGGCCAACCTGGGACGTGAGGCCGTAGACAAGCTCATTGCGCGCGAGCACATGCTCCACCACTGCCCGGCTTGCTTGAATCCGCTCATCCACCTCAGCAGCCACCACGAGCGGCGCGCCGTCGACGGCGACGCGAGAGACATCTTCGATTGTCATGCCCTCCAGCGTCAGCGTGACGGGCGCGGGATGCTGGCCGCTCATGCTGCTCATGGTCGGTTCCCCTCCCGGACAACAACAACATCCGTGCATATATGGAAGAGCATAGTCCAGACAGTTGGCCGACCTGACCGTGCCGCTATCTGGGATGAGGGACTCGCGCAAAGTTTCCTGGCTCGCGTGATTGATCTACACACGTAGCAGTGTGCCAATTGTAGCACGGACGTTACCCATTCCTCCTTGGGAGGGTGAGGGAGCCAGGTAGCAAAGCGACGTGAGATCGTGCTGGAGTCTAGTGCACGGCGTAATGTGCGGTTTTTATGTGGCAAGTGTCGCCGCAGTGCTACTTGGGGAATGTCTCTGCCTCCACGATCGCCTTGATGGCCGAGGGCAAAGGAGGCAACTCGTGCTGAATGACGTCCCACACAATCGGCAGATTCACCGAGAAATATTGATGGGCGAGAATATCGCGCAGCCCTGCAATTTCTCGCCAAGGGACGCTCGGATGCCGGTCTCGTAGGTCTTGAGGAATGTGTTTTGCTGCTTCTCCTAGTTGTTCCAGGTTACGCACGACGGCATCGATAAGCACCTCATCGTGAGCAAAAACGTCATAAGTGCGGTCGCCGACATACCGGTGCACGCGGTCGAGCGCTTCGAGCATATCGTCAAGATAGAGGAGATAGTCCCTCGGCATAGAGTACCTCCGACAAGATATGCTCGCGTAGCCGTGGCTTCAAGCTCTCAGCAAGCGCAAGATCAACTGGCCGCCCGAAGAGGTCTTCTAGAAAGAACTTGACCGCCATGTAGTCGGAGAAGGAGGGGCGTTGCAACACGAGCAGGAAATCGAGATCACTTGCCATATGTGGCGTTCCTCGGCGGAAGGAGCCAAAGAGACCAAGGGAACGAACACCCAACGCCTGCAACTGTGTCTGGTGTTCCTTCAGGATGTCCAGAATGCGTTCCGGTGTCAGCCCAGCTAGCGCCCGACCATCAAGTGATGTTTCTGGCATTACTCCTCCTCCTTTCTGCAACGCGCCATCTTCTCCCCGAGACATCGACGTGCCGCGTACCGTGTCTCACGTGTATCTCGTGCGTCTAATGTAGTGTAGCATACGCCGCTCCACATCAAGCACTCGCGGCCGTGACGACGTAGCACATCGAATTCGTATGAGCAAGAAACGACGCATTCTGGCTGCTGATAGCCCTGTGGGCTAATCTTCGTTCTGCTCTAGCATCCGCTCGTCTCAAGTCGGGTTGCCCCCTAAGCGCCCAACTGCTGCAGCATGCCCTCTAGCTGTGCCCGTAAAGTATCGCGCCACGCAGCGGGCGAGAGCAGCTCGGCGCCCGGACCAAGCCAGCGTACAAGCGTCAGCACCAACTCGACGTCTCGCTCGCCAAATGTCATTATCACCTTGCCATCTTCGCATGGCTCGTACTGCGCGAAGCGGTAATACCAGTCCTGCTGCAGCCGTTGCGCTTGCTCGGGAGTGATGCGCAGGCGCACAGGCGCACGCTCGCGCCATGCGTCCATCGCCGTCTTGAGCCAGGCATGCCCGAGCAAA
>DASVOW010000938.1:0-7893 GCA_036383155.1 Ktedonobacterales bacterium | reverse complement strand
AGAGGATACGCAGCCGAGTGTAGAGGAGCAGCGCGAACTGCGGCGTTACGCGCGCAGGGTGTGGCTGTTTTGGGGTGAGTCGGTGGCAAGCATTGCCACATGTGGGTGGACTGGAATATTAGGCGGCGTCTTCTTTGCTCCCGGTATGCTGCTATTTGCTTACTGGTATGCTGCAACGTATCCGGAACTTGCTCGCCAGGGAGATATAGTGGCTGAAATGGTGGTTGTGGCAACTTTCGTTGCCATTGGATCTGGCTGCATTATTTGGGGTGTGTGGAGTCTTCGTGCTTGGGCGCGTGTGCGACGAGCGGCGCAAAAGGGGCCACAGTCTGTCGAAGGAGACGTAGTGAGCTGGCTCTCGCGCAGGCAGGATCGAGAGACGATCATTAAGGTGCGCGCCGACGATGGGGAGACGAAGATATTGCGCGTGCGACGCTCATTCAATCATCGCGTGCGTCGTGTGGGTGCCGTGTGCGCATCGACTATATGCCGGTGTCGGAATATGTCACCACTGTGCGGTATGCGGAAGCGCCGGTGCAAGCAAGTTGATATTGACCTTGTGGCCGCGTAATGCTAGGGCCGAGCATCGCCTACCTCTTGCTCCAGATCTGCCGTCTCGTCGAAGAACGACACGCCGTATCTCCTAAGCAGATCAAGGAAGTCCCAGCGCGTCATGTTTAGCAGCCGAGCGGCGCGCCCAGATGAGATCAGCCCTGCTCGTAAAGGCGAACAAGCACTGCCTCACGCGCTAGTGTCGCCAATTTTGTGTCGTCTATATCGTCCAATGCGTCGTCAGGTATTGCAATCTCTACCGTGCGCTTATACGCCGCCTTTGGCACCACTCCATGACACGAAGCTATCTCAATAAACAGTACTGGCTCATCGATGCTATTTCAGGTAGCGGCTGATGAAGAAGGCAGCCCAGTACTGCTCCCAGTTAGCACCCGGCGCTTCAGCATTCTGCTGCTTGTCGGCAAGTACGAGGAGGTAGATCAGGTCGCTCTTGTGCAGCGTGGCATCGAGCAGTTGCTCCAGCGCGTGCTCGCGCAGGTGGTCGGCGTACCAGATCGGCCAATCGGGATCGACACCGTCGGTGGCCTTGTATGCGGTGTGATGATCCTCAGCAGTCTGGTGGAAGAGGTCTGCGAGCCTCGTCTTGAGGTCGGACGAGTCTGTCCTTCTCGACTTCGAGCCATGCGTATTCTCGGCCATATACACAGTCCCTCGATTTCTCAGAGCAGTGCGCGTCTCCTGAAACATCGATCACAAGAAACTGTATCATACGTTGTTCTGGACCAACCGGACACCGATCAGACCAGGCATCCAGCCGGAGTCGGGGATTCGTGAGAAGACTTCACTCTATCACAACGTGCCGCTGTACCGGCGAAAGCGATTCTTCCTCTCCGATGCGCATGCCCTTGACTTTTACTAACGCAATTAGTTATCATGCTACTAATATTAGTGATACGATTTCGAAAGGGATGATTCCCATGTTGACCGCGATCAAGTACGCCAATCTGGCTCTGGCGTTCTTCCTTGAGCTGTGCGCGCTCGCTGCTCTCGGCTATTGGGGCTTTCACGTGGGCGGCACGACGCTGGCGAAAGTCGGCCTGGGCATTGGCGTTCCGCTGCTGACTGTCGTGGTGTGGGGCCTGTTCATTGCCCCGCGGGCGACCGTGAAAGTGCCTGATCCGCTGAACCTGATACTTCGCATCGTGGTCTTTAGCCTCGCGGTGGCGGGTCTCGCCGCAGCGGGCCAGCCGACGTGGGCATTGGCTCTTGGAGTGGCGGTCGTGGTGAACCTCGTGCTGGTGCGAGTGTTGGGCCAGTAACGCACGTGCCGTATGAGCGGCACCTGCGCTTAGCAATTTCATGCTTCTACAACGCCATTGTTTCGCACGCGCCACATATCAGCGCAGTGCATCGCACACTCATCTGGAGGTACAGGTATGACATCGTCGAACGCCCTTCTGACACGCCTGGCGGCACTCGCGTTGGTGATCGCGGGCATCCTATTTGTCCTCTACCCGGCGATCCGTCCATTCTCCGACGAAGTATCCCTGCAAGGCGCCGCCGCATTCGCTTCATCAGCCTGGCTCGTCGCGCACTCGCTGGCTATGGTCGGGTTCATCCTGCTTATGCTGGGATTGCTCGGTCTGTACGGCTTGCTGCGCGAAACGCGAGCCGGAGGTCTGGGCATCGTGGCAGTCGTGGTGACCTTGATCGGCGTGTGCTGCACGTTGCCCTACTATGGAGCCGAGACCTTCGCGTTGCACGCCGTCGGCCAGGAAGCGCTCAAGTTGCAGAACGTCGATCTCTATGTGACGCTCACAAACGCGATCCGCTATGGGGAAGGCATCTGGTTCTTCGGAGTCGGGCTGCTCGCGCTTGCGGCCGGTACTATCCTCTTTGCGGTTGCGATCTGGAGATCGGGCATCCTGCCCAGGTGGAGCGGCATTCCTCTGGCGGTGGGCTTCGCGCTCTTCATCCCGCAATTCTTCACGCCGCAGCCAGTCCGAGTCGCTCACGGGCTGCTCATCATGGCGGGGTGCCTGGTGCTGGCGTGGAGCATGTGGTCGTTCATGGGAGGCAAGTCCGCAGCAAAGCGATAGTAGGCGCATCTACAGAGGTGGCACGTGTTTTATACTCGCGTGCGGGCGTCTTGGTCTCCCTTCTTCCCTGGAGCGCTCGGGCACGCTGAGCGCACGATACAGTGCGGGCGTAACCCCGAAGCTGGCTTTAAACATCCGGCTGAAATGTGCTTGATCGGCAAAACCAGATGCTATGGCAACCTCGACCAGCGGTCGGTTCCGAGCGAGCTGTTCGCGGGCAAAGTCAAGGCGCCGCATGAGCAAATAGCGATATGGGCTGGTCCCGCACATGAGCCGAAATTGCCGGGCCAGATCGTAACGGGTGAGTCCAGTCACCGCCTCCAACTCTGATGAATGGACGACCCGCATCTTCTGAGTGTCAAGATACTCGCGCGCTCGTTTCACGGCAGTGACATCGAGATGACGGGGAATGGAGACGCGCCTGCAGCCAGGATCTGCCTCCATCAACCCCTCCGCCATTTGCACAATGAGGCTATCGATCGCCAGGGGTTCGCGGGTACCCTGAAAGGCGCTGCTGATCGCGGCAGACAATTTCTGATTCATTACAACAGGCGCACGTACAAATGGCAGCGAGCGGGCATGGGGAGACATACTCTGGATCGCTTCAAAGACCAAAGCCGGTTCCACATATAACTGGCGATATCCGAAGCCCTCTTCCGCGCCTGCATATCCATCATGGACCTCATCGGGATGCAGCACCACCACGTGGCCGGGTGTACTGATCTCCGAGCTGCCGCGATAGTTGAAGGCAAGGACGCCACTGGTGGTCAGGCAGATCGCATAGGTGTCGTGGCGGTGCTTCTGATAGGCACTCCCCTGAAACCGGGCTTCGAAGAATTCTACCCCGTATTCCGTATCAGCACTCTGCATCCAATCCTGCGTGCACAATCGTTCAAGACCAACGCCACTGGCTTTGCTACTCTTCTCCATCATAGCGGCTGACCTCAACAGTTCTGGAATGTGGAGGAATCTCAGTGATGACAGCCGGTCAAACGCTCAGCTTTTTGCTCTTCGCGGTCGTTGCCGCCGGTACGCCTGGACCCAGCAATCTCATCTTAACCTCGAC
This sequence comes from Ktedonobacterales bacterium, assembly GCA_036383155.1. Classification (GTDB taxonomy): domain Bacteria; phylum Chloroflexota; class Ktedonobacteria; order Ktedonobacterales; family JADMIN01; genus DASVOW01. The sequence continues at coordinate 4,215 of DASVOW010000938.1, read as the reverse complement.
GGGTGCCAATGTCGGGGTGCTTCGTGGGCTTCCCTGCCTGGCTGGGCAGGTCATCGGCATGGGCTTCATGATGTTCCTTGTTGCCTTCGGTCTAGGGAACGTTGTTCTGGCGAGTCCATGGCTTATCCTGGTTCTCAAGTGGGCAGGCATTGCCTTTCTGCTCTGGCTGGCGTGGAAGATTGCCACGGCAGGTCGCCATGACGCAGCACCTGAGAAACAGCCGCTCGGTTTTTGGGGGATGGCCGCTTTTCAATGGATTAGCCCCAAGTCGTGGCTCATCAGTGTCAGCGCGGTGAGCACCTACTTGCACCCTACGACAGGGGCGGCATTCACCCAGGCGACGGGCTTTGGTCTGTGGTTCACCCTTGCTGCTCTGCCAAGTTGTTTCATCTGGCTGGCTTTTGGCGCGAGCCTACAACGATTCTTACACACGGAACGAAACGCGAGAATATTCAACCTTGTTATGGGCATCGTGCTCGCAGGAACTGTTCTGCTCATCATCTGGTAGCGACCCAGGCCAGGGTCTCTTCCGCCAGGAGAAGACGCATGCGCTCAGACGAGCCAGGCCGAGGTGAGGCTCATGGCTGGCTCACTAGCAGGATGATCTGGCACCGGCATAACGCGAATATACCATAAGGTAGAAGACCGATGGTATTGCTCCTCTCTGAGGAGCGAGAGAAATCTGTCTTGTCATCCTCGCCGGAGGTTGTCGGGTCAGGCCATCGAGAACTTGGCGGGCGAAGTGGAGTTGACGCGGTGCGAGAACCTCCTGGACAGCGAGAACACCTATCAATAGTGCCTCGCGCCAGGAGGCTTCCTGTATCCCCAATACCCCGACGACACAGAATTTACGCGCTGGTCGCGACCTTCCAGAGGTAGCCGTCCGGGTCGCTGAAGTACCCGAAGTATCCACCCCACTGAGCGGCGGCGGCGGCCTTCACGACGACGCCACCGGCCGCCACGGCCTTGCTCATGACCTCGTCCACCATTTCCCGCGACGGGACGATGTAGTGGAACGAGACCCCCCGGAATCCGGAGCCTTCGGACGAGACGCCTGCGTCTTGTGCCGCAGCCTCTCTCGGGTAGAGGGCCAGCGACGACGAACCCTCACCCAGGTTGAACGACACGAAATAGGGAGTGTCTTGATTGATCGTGCAGCCCAAGCCGTCCCCGTAGAACTGTTTGGAGCGGGCCAGATCCTCGACCCCGAGCATAATGGTAGTCACCTGCAGAGGCATGGTTATTTCCCTTCGTCAACATTGCGTTGAATACCCATACCTGCATGACGTAACGCAGCGGCAAAGTGTGACCGGCCAGCAAAATTCGACGCACACGACTCGCCGTTCTGAATACGAGCCAAATGTGCGCAGCATAGTGCCTGTACTCCGATTCAGGACACCTCTGCTCTGCCCACAGCATAAACATGCCGGACTCGCGTTATTCACGTTCACCAAAGAGGGGTAGTTGCCGTCTCGGCGGTAGCAGTCGCATACAATTTGCCCACGCTGAAGCACATGTCCAGCTGTCCGATGTTTGCGGACGATCGGGAGAAGCCTTCTTCTTGGCCCGTACTTCACATTGATGAGCATATTCAGGTGGCGACACATTGCCGCCACCTGACGAAGACCTTCCCCTGTTTGTCAGTGTTGTCGCACTCGATCTCACCCTTTGACGTACGCCAGCTTCTCTGCGATCTTGCCATCGCGTACGCGCAGCACGTCCACACCACGAATGTGTTGCGTGCCGTTGAACGTGTACCGCCAGCGGACCGTGCAGCGGTCGCCGGTCGCGAACAACTCCTCCGTGGCAAAGTGGGCATCAGGCGATGACTGCAGCATCTGCTCCCAATACGCTCGTACCGCTGCCTGGCCTGTAATACACTGCCCATCTGGTGGTGGCCAGGTGGTATCGAGCACACAGTCATCTGTCATCAGTGCCATAACACTGTCCAGGTCATGCCGATTCAGTGCATCGTTGAACCGGTTGACGGCCGTAATCGTCTCCTCAGCGTGCACATCACGCACAACTATCGTCGGCTCGTCGTGCATAGGTTTTGCTCCTGTCCCACCTCTTTTGTCGTAGCCTTGTCGTAGTTGGTCATGGCTCTGGCTCTACGAGAGCCGATGTTCGCGCCAGCACGCGAGAAGATGACGCATGCAAGCTGCACGCTCAGAGTAGCGGGCGATCAACGAGCCGAGAATATCGCGGAATATCGGTGGATGTTGGATAGCGCACGCCGCCCGCACTGTAAATGTCTGCTGTAGATGACCGGCGCCTGGTGTGTGCATGTGACTGCATCTAGCGTGCCAACCACACCGCGCACCTGGAGATACGTTGCCTCACGCTCGGCTCGGAGGCGAGGACGGTGAGCTCCCGTCGGCCGCATCTATCAGTCGCGCCCGGTCTACTTCCGCGTAGAGTCACAGCGCCTCGATAGAGGGTGCATCCAGAGGAATGTTCACTGCCTCGTCGTCGCCCGCGTCGTCCTCATCTTCATTCTCCTCCCCAGCGCCATCATCCTCGTCGGGCTCTGCGACACTTGCCTGGAGCTGTGCCGTCAGGCCATCGAGGACGCGACGGGCGAAGTCATTCACCTCGTCGGGGTTGCTGGGCTCGGAGGGCAGGCGGAAGAAGGCGCGCTCGTCGTCGTCGCTGTGATGATGGATCCAGCGAGCGATGATGTTGATCTGGTCTACTTCCTCGCGTCCGACTCGTGCGGGCGGTGGGCCGAGCGTCGCGGCCTCGGCCACCAGTTCGCGCAGCGTGGCATCCAACAGCACGGTGTCATACGTGACGCGGCGCTGAGCGGCGAGACGCCCGTGGCGGATCAGATAGAATTCGACGTGCTCCGGCTCGGCGGAGGGATACACGATCAGCAGGTTGTTGGCTTCGACCGCGCCGGTGACGAGACGCTGGCCGAGCAACACCTGATCGGCGTCCCGCAGGGCATCGCGCAGGCGCGCGGCGCGCTCGAAATCCTGCCGCGCGGAGGCGGTAAACATCTGCTGCTTGAGGCGGTCGATCAGGTCGGCGCGCTCGCCGCCAAGGAAGGCGCACGCCTCCTCAACTGCCTGCCTATAGGCAGCGGCGGCCTCGGTGGTTAGCTCGCCACGGCAGGGCGCGGGGCAGCGCTTGATGTGGTAGCGCAGGCAGGGATCGCTCGGCGGGGCGTGCGGCGGCAGCGAGCGCAGACAGGTGCGGATGGGGAATACCTTCTGGATGAGCTCGATAGTGGCGTCGACGATACGCCCGCTGCGGAAGGGCCCGAAGTATTTCGCGCCGTCGGCGCTCACCTCGCGGGTGGCGTAGAAGCGCGGGTAGGCGTGCTGGATGTCTACTTTGATGAAGGGGTATTGCTCGTAGTTGCGAAGCTGGACGTTGTAGCGCGGCTGGAGCTTTTTGATCAACTGCGACTCGACGAGCAGGGCCTCTAGCTCGGAGCCGAGGGTGCGTGTCTCGATCTCGCGGACGCTCTGCAGCAGGCCATCCATCTTGCGAGTATAGCCGAGGGGCTGGCTGTAGTAGGATGCCAGGCGGTCGCGCAGAGACTTGGCCTTGCCGACATAGATCACCTCACCCGTCTCATCTTTCATGAGGTAGACGCCGGGCAGGGAGGGGAAGTTTTGCCGCCAGGCGGGGTTGAGGTAGATCTTGCCGGTGGGGCGCTGCGCAGGCGTGCCGGCGCGCGAGGGGGCCATGCCGTCCAGCGCGCGGTAGAGGTCTTCCAGCGTCTCGCAGCCTTCCTCACGTGCACGGGCGAGCAGCAGGATGAAGACTTTGGCGGTGATGTGGGCGTCAGGCAGGGCGCGGTGGCGGCTGCGCACGGGCACGTGCAGCGCGGTCGCCACGCGGTCGAGACTGGCGCGGCGCATGCCCGTTAGATACCGGCGGGCAAGGGCGATGGTGTCTATGCCGCTGTCGGCAAAGGTGGCGGCGAGATTGGCCCGCCCGGCCTCGTAGTTGAGGAAGCCAAGATCGAAGCCCACATTGTGACCGACGATAGGCCGCCCGCCGATGAAGTCGCGCAGCCGGGGCAGCACCTTCGCCGCCGACGACGAGCGGGCCACCATCTGTGGGCTAATGCCGGTGAATTTGGTGATGAATTGCGGGATCGAGCGCTCGGGGTTGATCAGCTTGGAGAAGTTGGCGACGAACTCGCCGCCACGCACGATCACCGCGCCAACTTCGATCAGCCGGTGGCGTCCAGGCGCGAGG
>DASVOW010000937.1:0-1786 GCA_036383155.1 Ktedonobacterales bacterium | reverse complement strand
TGCCTCACCGAGCTGAGCGTCGCCTCGGTGCTGCGAGCGGTGCGCGCCATCTATCCTGCCCAACCCACATCACTGCGCGCGCGTATATAATGTGGCAAGCAACGTGAATGATCTGTGTGTCCATTGGCAGACGTGGAGGCTCGAATGGGGATGCTCCAACACTACGCCGGACAGGAACTGATCTGGGAATCGTGCCGCACCGCAAAGCGCACCTACGAGCTGCGCGCCGGCGATCAGACGCTGGCGACACTCACCCAGCCCAGCGCATGGAACCAACGCCGGATAGCATCATCCGATGAAGGCACATTCACTCTCGCACGCATCGGCTTCTTCAAGCAGCGCATCGTCATCGCAGACGCCACCTCGAACGCGGAAGTAGCGAATATGCCACCATCAGGCTGGAGCGGCAAGGGCACGCTCACCCTACCCGACGGCCGCACCTACCACTGGCGCAAATCCGGCTTCTGGGGCACGAAGTGGACATGGCTCGATAGCGCCGAGCAGCCGCTCATGAGCTTCAAGCAGATCGGTGGGTTCAGAGCTCGCTGCGCGGTCACCATCGAGCCAGCAGCCGCAAGCGATCCTCACTTGGCGCTACTCGCTCAGGTGGGTTGGTTCCTGATGCTGCTGGCCCAGGCCGACGCCGCCAACAGCGCCGCCGCCTCCAGCGTTGCCGTCACCGCAAGCACCTGAGCGAGCGATCTCGTCTCTCAGATCGTATGTGGGGAACGGGGCATCGTGACGTATTGGTTTACGCTTGATGGTACGAGCACGACGTACTCAAGCGAGCTAACTGACGCCAGATGGGGTGTGCACTGTATTCACTGCTGCCGTCGATGCCACGACGTGGCAGACCGCGCACCCATTCCCTTCGCTGGGCCCCATCGCTGGCTACGTCACACCTGCCGAGGCCTCATGCCTTGGCTTCGAATCCTTCCGGCGCGATACCATAGAAGACCGCCAGCGCTAAGAACAAGCCTGTTGCCACCAGTGGCGACCAGAAGTAGCCGATGACGGCCGCAACCACTGCGGTGAAGAGGCTAATCACCACAGCGCTTCGATTTCTCAAGAGCGTTTTCTCAGGCTCCTTAAGCAACTTCGGATTCGTTCCCACCACATGATACGTCAAGCCCCACATAAGCCCAACGAATACCGTCAGCGCAGCATACAGGAGAATCTCTTGCCTCCCGCCATCACCAAGCGGATCACCAAGCGACTGCGCCAAGATCGAGGTAGCCCACGGGTACATGGTAGTGCCCGCGAGCAAGAGCAAGTTCGCCCAGATCAGCGCTGTCGATTGGAGTTTGATGTGGGTGAAGAGGGCATGATGGTTGGTCCAGGCCACGCCGATGAAGGCAAACGAGGCGCCGAACGCGAGGAGGGTCGACCAGCTCATGCCCAAGGCCTGTGCGAGGGTGATGCCTCGAGCTGGGTCAGCATGCACGCGGAACAAATCTAAGGCAAGCAAGGTAATGGTGACGGCAAACACGCCATCACTGAATGCTTCAGTGCGCTTGGTATCGGTCAAAGAGCCACGGCGTGGTCGCAGCACCTCTCGCGGCCTTTCTGCTCTGCTGTCAACGCTCAACTGACACGGGTAGTCTACGTGAAGTCACATGCAGAGTCAATCCAAAACACTCGCTCACTCCGCGACGCTTTGTACCACCTGCTGCCGCTTGACGGGGCGGCTGAAGTTGCCGATCTCCACCTCCGGTGTCTCGCGGCGCAGCGTCTCGATCAGCGCGGGGATGCCCAGCGGCTTGCCGTTTGGCTTGGGGATGCGCGG
>DASVOW010000936.1:0-3940 GCA_036383155.1 Ktedonobacterales bacterium | reverse complement strand
GAATCGGCACCACGCCACAGTGCTCCTTGCCGAGCCACCCCTGCGACATCGCGATGTTGACGATCGCCTTGACGTTGCTCACGCCAAATTCATGCTGCGTAATGCCCATGCTCCACACGAGGATGCCTGTCCTGGCGTTATGCACCATCTCGGCGAACCGGCGCATGTCGTCGCGGCTCGCCCCACTCAGTCGCTCTAGCGCCTCCCAGTCCTGCCCGGCCACACTCGCCGTGACCTCGTCCCAGCCCACTGTATGCGCATTGATGAACTCGTGATCGACCCAATCCTGCTCGACGAGATACTTGAGCGCGCCGTTCAGGAACGCGATATCGCCGCCCGTGCTGATCTGGTAGAAGTGATCCATCAGCTTGGTGCCCATGACCGCGCTCTCCGGCGACGACGGCACCCAGTACCGCACCATCCCCGGCTCCTTGTACGGGTTGACGACGGCGATCTTCGTCCCTTCCTTCTTCGCCTCGTACAGATACTTCGTAGTGACGGGCTGATTGTTGGCCACATCGCTCCCGATAAAGACGATCAGGTCGGAGCCGATCCAGTCTTTATACGAGCAGGACGACGCGCCCACGCCGACGGTCTGCCCCAGCGCGACCGTGCTTGGTGAGTGGCAGACGCGGGCGGCGTTGTCCACGTGATTCGTGCCGAGGAAGCGCGCTGCCTTCTGCGCGACGTAATACACCTCATTGGTCAGCCCGCGCGACGTCAGGTAGAATGCCAGGCGCTCAGGCGCGGTCTGCTTGATCCGCCCTGCGACCAGATCCAGCGCCTGATCCCACGTGACGCGCGTAAAGTTCGCCTCACCCCGCCGGCGCACCATCGGGTACGGCAGACGGCCCAGGTTACGCAGCTCGGCGCTGGAGAGCTTCTTCAGCCCCGCGACATCCTCTGTCAGGCGCTTCCACGGCAGCGCGCCCATGGTATTGAGCTTGAGCAGATTGAGGCGGAGGGTGCACAGGTGCACGCTGTCAATCGTCCAGTCGCGCATGCCCATGGTGCCGAGCGCGCAGCCATCGCACACGCCGTGGTTGAGAATGCGCCACGCATAGAGCGGGTGGCGCTTGTTCTCCCAGGCGGTCTTGACGATTTCCGAGAAGTGGTGTGGCTTGGTCTCGCCGATGCCGAAGGGCTTCCAACCGGCCCAGAGGGAGGGCGCAATGAGCTTTGCCATGGGGCTACCTCGATCATTCACTCATGTATATCTGATGACACCGCCAGCTCGTCCAGATGCGCATACCGTGGCAGATGAACGGAGCTAGCTATATCTCTTCGCCGCAGCACTGCCTGACGCTCTTGAACAATGAGGATCGGCTCCGCCACCATATACGCCGCATACCCCCTCCCCGCGCCCGGGAGGGGGCAGGGGGAGAGGTCGCACGCCTGCCAAGCTACGCCGGAGAGGGTTGCGCTTGCTCGCTAGGCGCCGCCTCCGATACAGCCTTGGGCGGCCGGACGAAGAGCGGTAGCGCGATGCTCACCAGCATGATCACGGCGATGATAGTGAACGCCGGTCCATAGCCGCCAGTGAGGTCGACGACCTGCGCGATCAGCAGCGGCCCGAGCACGCCGCCCGCGCTCCACGCCGTAAGCATCGTACCATAGATGGCGCCTGACCGCTTGGGACCGAAGTAGTCAGCCGCGAAGGTTGGCATCGTGCCGAAGCCTCCGCCATAGCAGAGGGCGATGATGCATGCGAGCGGCGCGAAAAGCGCAAAGCCCGTCGCGACGGCAACGCTTGCGCCTACACTCTGAGCCAGCGGCTTGGCCTGCGAGATGATCGCGATGCCTGCGGTCACGTTGAGCGTCAGGATCGCCCACAGCACATACCATTGCCCCCGCGTTAGCGCCTCACTCGGCGTGAAATCCTTCGCGGCTCGCTGCGCCGTCACACGTGCCAAAGGCGTCCACCCCACCGGCGCATAGCCTGCCGGTGGATTAGCGTAGAATTGCGCGACGGCGACCACCAGGATCAGATAGACGATACCGAGGATGATAAATGATAAAGGTCTGGCTGACGCCGACCGAGCTAATGAGCGCGCTGGCGACAGGCGAAGTTATGACGGCTCCGGTCCCAAAGCCTGCGACTGCCAGGCCGGTGACGACGCCGCGCTTGTCAGGAAACCACTTGACGAGCGTCGCCACAGGGACGATAAAGCCGAGCCCCATGCCCCGGCCGCCAATTACGCCATACGTCAATTACGCCATACGTAAGGTACAGGAGGAACAGATTACCGTCGGAGAACCCCGCCAGGAGAACGCCCAGACCGTAGCAGACGCCCGCCACCGTGGCGACAAACCGCGAGCCGACGCGGTCCATCCAGAATCTGCCGATGGCCGCGCCGATGCCAAGCACGGCGATGGCGATGGTAAAGGGCAGCGTAACCTCACTCACAGACCAGTGCAGAGCCTTCTGTTCAGTTTGCAGAGGAGTAACGAAGACGCTCCAGGCGTAGACGTGGCCGAAAGATCGACGCTCGACACGCTAAACGGCACGGATGTCGGCGTGGGCGTGCCCCTAGCCCCCATCGTGGTTCCGCTCATGGTACACCCCGAGAGCGCTACGACGACAACGTCACCGCGCCGGCTCATTCGCCCATGCGGAGGCGCTGGCCGCCATCAACAATCAAGAGGGTGTGCGGCACGGTGATTTCCGAAATGTCCTCAGTAAAGTTAGTGCATCGTTCCTATGCATCGTTCCTAAAAGTAAGGCAAAGTAAGGGTATGAGTCTTGCAGCGCTCGGCGGAAGATGCCGAGTTGGCTCCGCGTGTGCGCGCCACGACAGGGATGAACAAGCCAATGCCGCGCGATGCTGATTGCCTGGGTCATCGCCCCATACTCCGTGACAAGCATGTACAGGTATGGCAAAGGAGTGAGTCTCATGCGCAAGTCGAGAGGCACGTCGTTAGTTGAGCAATCACACGGTCGTCGGTCTATCCCGCTCTTCGCAGTGATAGGGATGCTCCTGCTGAGCATGCTGGTGGGCGCAGTGACCCCTGTTGCGGCGCATCACAAATCGGTCAATCTGAATTGTACCCTGGTCGTACCCGACCAACCACTCACCGCCCAGGGATTAGCGACACCCTACCTCTTAAAGGCAACGGACTCGGACGAAGGGTCATGCCATGAGGCGAATACAGCACAATCGGCATTTGTCCAGGCAGCGGTGGTGAATCCTGCCACAGGCGTACTCTCCGTCTATGATCCGCTCGTCATCGACAAGGGGACGAAACCAGCGATCGCGCCGGTTATCCCGAGCATTCCAGCAGGGTCGGTGGTTGGCATCTGGTTTGGCTTCAATGGCGCGGTGCTGACACTTGAAGGCGCGCGCGACAACACCCTGCGCCGCAATAACTGTGTCAACGGTCTCCCTGATTCCCCCTTCGGTCAGTTTGCCTACTGTAATGCCGTAGCCTTCTTTGCGGCAGCCAATCGGGGAGTCAACGCTGGCACGTTTGTTCCTCCACCCTTGGGGACCGATGACAAGGGGTTGACCTGTCCGACGACACGCGATTTCTTCCTTGTTGACCAGGACCAGAGCGACAACGTGACCACGCAATATCTCGCCACGGCCGACGGGCGGACAGCACAGAACACCGCTGCAAACAGACAAGCCTTGCCGAATGCGACGGTGCTCAGCAATCCGAGCGACGAGCGCCTTCTGCTCGGCGTCGATGCGGCATTGGGCTGTCCTGCTCCCTGGATGAGACCCAACCTTGCCGATCCCGGCCATAGCTCCACCGCTCTGCCACTCGAGGAACTCCAGGCAGCAGCGCATCAACCGTCTCCTATGGCGCTTGTGCCTGCCAATGACCCGATGGTGCTGGTCATGCGCGATGACAAGTTCGCTTTCAGCCTGACGAAGGTGAATCTCTATCGTGCCGGCGTCGATCAGCCACGAGCGCAATCGCTCCGGGATGCGGACCC
>DASVOW010000935.1:0-2937 GCA_036383155.1 Ktedonobacterales bacterium | reverse complement strand
CCGCGGTCGCCTGGAGTCCTGCTGCAACTGTCGCCTGGAGGCTAACGAGGTGGATGTACGCACCGATGAGGGTGGGATCAAAGAAGGAGAAGCTGCGCAGGTGTGCGAGGAGCTTGTTGGTGGACTCGGAGAGCGCAGTGAGGATCAGGACCCTCTTGCCCGCGCTGGCGGCACGAAAGGCCATCTGGCTGGTCAGGGTGGTCTTGCCGCTGCCGGGCACGCCGATGATGAGCGCCAGGGAGCCACGCGGTACGCCGCCGCCGAGCACCACATCGAGGCCGGGTACGCCGGTCGGCTCGCGGTGCTCCTCCGCCTGCTGGTCGGGGCTGGTATCTGGGCGAGTCATGGATGTATCCTCCATCTGAGCGCTCCTCCCAGGGTCACATGCTGGTGTGATACACGATCGCTACCGTCATAGTATATAACGCAACTTCGATACCGTTGGCGAGCTGGGAACCCCGACGACATAGGAGGAGAAACCGTCAGGAGTACAGCTAGGGAGGAATGAAGGATGAGCTTGCCTCGCGACCCCCTGAGAGCCCCTACAAGCGGTTCCCGCTGAGACCGCCCGCGTCGCTCACACCGCGTTTCCCACCGGGAATGTCTCCATGCGGATCCGCGATGAATTGGGTACGCTCTTCGACGATGCGCTCTTCACTGCGGTCGATGCCCGCGCAGGGCAACCCGCTATTCACCCCTGGCAACTGGCACTGCTCAGCGTGATGCAGTGTGCGGAGAACCTACGTGACCGGCAAGCGGCAGAAGCCGTGCGCGCCCGCATTGACTGGAAATATGCCCTCGGCCTCGAGTTGACCAGCGAAAGGTTCCACTACTCGGTCCTCTCTGAATTTCGGACGCGTCTGGTCGAAGGCGGCATCGAGCGCGTGCTGCTCGACAGGCTGTTGGAGCGAGGCCGGCAGCGCGGCTGGCTCAAAGCGCGTGGACACCAGGCGCACTGGAAATTTCGCAGGTCCCCAGTGACTGGCGGGAGCAGCGCGTCACCTGTCCCCAAGGAGAACAGAGCGTCTGGTGGCATCCAGCCACAGACGCCAAGGGGGAGCCGGTCGTCCAGGTGTTCTTCGCCAGGTCCGTCTGCCAGGCCTGTCCCAGCCGCCCTAGTTGCACCGATGCACAGGCGACCGGACGCACCATGACGCTCCACTTTCCTCAGGAATGGCACGAACTGCTGGTGGCAGCGCGCCTGCGCCAATGGACGGCGGCGTTCAAGGCGCTCTATCGCTTACGATCGGGGATTGAAGGCACGTTCTCCCAAGCCACCCGCAATATCGGTCTATGCCGAGCACGCTATCTCGGCCTGCCCAAGACCCATCTTCAGCACATCCTCACTGCTGTGGCGACCAACCTCCTGCGTTTGGTCGAGTGGCTCAATGGAGTTCCCTTCGCCAAGACACCGACATCTCGGTTCGCCGCTCTGGCTGCGTAGTCCTGAGTTCGCCGACAGTATCGGTATCACGTTGAGAACGTATCTGAACCTCGAAGATTGCGTCAAGCGCAGATGCGTCCGGGGCACTCTACCAGTGAGTCAGGCCACTGGGCATGGCGTCGCGGCCATTTGTCGCGTGAACTTACTGGATGGAGGCTTAGTGCGTCATTCCTCAAGTCTGGCCTAAGTTCTGCGGGCAGACCTGTCCGCAGGAGGGACAGGAAATGGCACTGAGGTTACGCGCACTGACAGACGAAGAACAAGAGAAGATTGAGCGTCTCGTGCGGGCGCAGAGCGCTCCGGTGCGACTGGTACGGCGGGCGCGGATCATTCAGTTGGCGAAGCAAGGGCTCACCGTGCCGGCCATTGCCCAGCGGTTGGGTGTGAGCGAGAAGGCCGTGCGGCAGCGGCTCGAGCGCTTCGCAGTAGCGGGCCTGGCTGGGCTGGACGACGCGCCACGGTCGGGCCGTCCACGCACCTACACCGAAGACGCCTACAGTCAGGTGGTGGCCAAAGCGCGCGGGCTGCCACCCAAACCAGCCGACGGGGAGGTGTCGCCCACGTGCCACTGGACCCTCGATCGACTCGAAGCCGAACTGGCCAAGGACGGGCTGACGATCAAGCGCAGCCAGATCCGGCGCCTCCTCAAGGCCGAGCACCTCAAGTGGCAGAAGCCGCGGACCTGGCTGGAGAGCACGGATCCCGATTTCGCCGAAAAAAGGGGGCCATCGTCCGGCTCTACACTGACCCGCCCGCTGGCAGCACGGTGATCTGTCTCGACGAGCTCGGCCCCATTGCCGCGCGCCACTATCCCGGCCCGAGTTGGAGCGACGCGACACACCGCCCGCATTTCCGGCCTGACTATGCGCGGCATGGCTATCGCTGGGCATTCGGAGCATTGATGCATCGGACCGGTGCCGTCCATGTGGAGACAGCCGCCAGCCGCGATACCGCCGCCTGGCTGCACTTTCTCGATGGTCTGGAGGCCTTCACTCCACCGGGGGACGCGTATCTGATCGTGGACAACCTCTCGCTGCACTGGAGCGTCGACACCATGCTCTGGAACTGGGGCCATCCCCGCTTCCACTTCGTGCCGCTGCCCAAAGCGGCCGCCTGGCTCAACCTCATCGAGGGCTTCTGGAAGATCCTCGGCCAGCGGGCGCTTGCCGGTCGCACCTGTACCAGCGCGGAGGCGGTGGACAGCGCCCTGCATGCCGGAGTCAGCGATTGGAATCGGCATCCGACTCCCTTCCTCTGGGGACGCTCACCCAAGCCCAACCGCCAACTCAAACGGCACTATGTCTATCGTATTTGAGGAATGACGCACTAAGTGCTGCGCCACAAATCCCTCTTCAGCCTGCACATCTCCCTCCGTAACGTTCCGGTAACGACCATGTGATACCCTGCATACGATAATTGTCCTTGATGCGAGGAGTTGTGTGATGCGACAGTCGGTAAGCCCGCCTACCACTATTCCAGACGGCGTACCCTCT
>DASVOW010000934.1:0-2505 GCA_036383155.1 Ktedonobacterales bacterium | reverse complement strand
AAGACGATGGGCATGCGTGTGGTCAAGCTGAGACCACTCGATGGGTTCGCGGCGGAGAGCAGCGCCGCCGCTGTGATCCTGGCTGCCAGCCGTCTCGGCCTCCCGGTGAGCACCACCCATGTCATCGCGGGCACTGTGATGGGCGTCGGAGCGCGCCAACGCCTCTCGGCGGTACGCTGGGGTGTGGCTGGCAATATGGTGGTTGCCTGGCTCCTCACCGGCCCCATCACAGCGGTTCTCGCTGCCCTCCTCTGCGGCCTCATGCTCGCGATCGGCCTGTAAGAACCCATCCGAAAACAGCACGAGAGGTAGAACACCATCCCCCTCCTCACTCTGAGAAGGGGGATGGTGTGTGTGCGACTCAGCATATGTCGCTTACGAATCAATTCAATCCTTAGCGTCGATTGGTGTCTGCGCGTGCTTCTCGCCATTGTAGCTCATCCGCACAGGGTCTCCATCGACCACCGTTTCCAGATGCACCGGGCGCGACCAGATGTAATGAACATACTCCAGCGTCTTCTGGGCATATGGCACATCAAGCTCCTGCCCCTCGAAGTGGTGGCGCAGCAGCAATTCCGTATTCCCATTCAAGTCGGCATCCTCGACGGTGATGTAGGGATAGCCGAAGTTCGTCATGTTCGCTACGATGCCGTCGCGCACCTTCTCCCAGTTCTTCTCGACGATCACCCACTCGTCGCCCTCTTTGCGATACAGATACAGGTCGAGGTCGTCCACCAGCTCTTTCGTGAGATAGTTACGCAGCAGCGAGACATCATTCTCCAGCTCGCGCACCTCAAAGAGCTTTTCACGCCCTTTGCCGGGCAGCCGTCCCAGCTTGACCTGCTCCTCCTCCGTCGGATTATCCCAGCGCCGCTCGATATCCTCCAGAATCTTGTACCCCACATGATACGGATTGAGTCGCATCCGCGACGTCGCCAGCACCCCCGCGTGCATCTGCGCGAACGCCGCATAATCCGCATCGCTCAGATCCATCTCCCGCATGATGCGAGCGTGCCAAAAACTGGCCCACCCCTCATTTATTGTCTTCGTTTGCATCTGCGGGATGAAATACTGCATCTCCTCGCGCACGATCAGTAGAATGTCGCGCTGCCACTCGTCCAGATTCGGTGCATGCTGCGCCAGGAAGAGCAACACATCCTTCTCCGGCTCTGCCGGGAAACGCCGCCTTCTCCGCCTTGCCGCCGCCTCCTCTTCCTCGCGCTCCACCGCGGACCTGCGCTCTGCCAGGTTCCACAGATCGTCATACTCTGAGCTGTGGCCGCCCTTGCTCTCCCCGTCCCTCTGCTCGCCGTTCCGCTCGCCAGCCTGCTTGATATGCAGGTTCGGATCGATATGCTCGTCGATAGCCAACACCGCGTCGAGGAACCGCTCCACCTCGTCGATGCCATGCTCATACTCATACTTGCGGATGCGGTCGGCGTTCACGCTGACCTTATCAATCATGTTGGACGGCGTATGCTTGAAATACGTATTGTTCTTGAAGAAGTCCGTATGCCCAAGCACATGCGCCACCACCACCTTATTCTGGAGCAAGTCATTCTGCTCCATCAAGAAGGCATACGACGGATTCGTATTGACGACTAGCTCATAGATCTTGCTCAGGCCATAGTCATACTCCGTCTTCATACGATAGTATGCTTTGCCGCGCGTCCAGTGGCTAAATCGCCCCGGTAGCCCGTATGAGCCAAACTCATACATGATCGTCGCCGGCACCAGCTCGAAGTTCGTCTGATAGGGATCGAGGTTGAAGCGCTGCGCAATCTCCCAGATGCGCTCGATCGCGCTCTCCATCTCGGCAACATATTTCTGATCAGGTGTCAGTTCTGTCATGGATCAAAAAACCTCCCGACCCCTCGCGCTCGCTCTCGACTCGCAGCGGTCTGGACTCGCACCTGTCCGTGCATTCGCGTGCCATAGTCAAACTGCCAGCACCCGTCACTGCCATACGTGGCACAGGCAGCCGGTGCCCGTTCCTCTCTACGACCTCGCCGGCACCGGATCGCGTGTGGCAAAGAAGCGGCGCAGTGCCGGGTACACCTCGGCCTTATCCGAGATCGTCACGGCGATGAACTTCTTATCCTGAATCTTGTTAAAGGCCGACATCAGCGTGCTCGGCGACCGATAATGCCCCTCGCGAATCTCGCCATAGCCAAAGATGTTGCACATCTCCATCAGCTTCTGCACGAGGCCCACGCAGCGCTCGTTATCCCATGGCAGGTTATCGCCGTCCGAGAAGTGGAACGGATAGATATTCCAGTCCTCCGGATTGAATCGCTCCTGGATAAGCTCCAGCGCCAGCTCATAGGCCGACGACACCTGCGTGCCGCCGCTCTCGCCATGCGTGAAGAACTCCTCCTCCGTCACTTCCTTCGCCTCCGTATGGTGGCTGATGAATATGATCTTCACGTTGTTATACTTCGTGCGAAGGAAGCGCACCATCCAGAAGTAAAAGCTCCGCGCGATATACTTCTCGAACTCCCCCAT
>DASVOW010000933.1:0-5759 GCA_036383155.1 Ktedonobacterales bacterium | reverse complement strand
CGAACATACCACCAGACTGCCTCTCTCGCCATCCCGCTACGGAGAGGGCGAGTTCCTGCGCGTGCCAACAAGCTAGACATTGCCGCCGGCATGACGATACTCGCATCGTTTGCCTTCACGCTCTATATCGCGCTTGCACAGTATCGCGGCTATCCGCATATTCTCGACGCGAGCGCTTACTACTTTCAGGCAAAAGTATTCGCCTCAGGCAGGCTATCCGCACCCGCACCGCGCATGCTCTCCGCATTCCAGGGGCCATTTATGATCGCATCTCAGGGACGCTGGTTCGCCCAATATGCTCCGGCAACATCACTGCTGCTTGCGCTTGGCATGCTCCTGCACGTTCCCTGGCTGATCGAGCCATTGCTCGGCGCAGCAGCGCTGTGGGGCATCTATCGTATTGGGTGCCTGCTCTTCTCGCCCTTCGAAGGATGGCTCGCCGTTGCGCTCGCCGCACTCTCGCCGTTCTACACCTTCCTGGTGCCGTCGTATCTCAGTCACACTCCAGCGCTCTTCTTCGCCGTCTACTTCCTGCTGGCGCTCCTGCGCTTTGGGTGCGAGCAACGGCCACATTACCTGCTGCTGGCCGCTGTTTGCCTTGATGGGCTTCTCTTGACGCGCGAGTTGAGCGCCGCAATTTTTGGTGTAGTCGCGATTCCGTACATCGCGTTCATCTACCGTAAGGCGCTGCTGCACAATCTCGGGGAACAGCTTCCCGCCGTTCTAGCAGCATCCGCCATCTTCTGTGCCGGGGTATTCGTCTATCTGGGGTACAACTGGCTCCAGACAGGCGACGCACTTACCACACCGCGTACACTCTTCTCGCCTAGCGACCGCTACGGCTTCGGTGACGGCATAGGATTCTACGGGCGTCACACCCTCGCAGCGGGACTGGTGAATCTCGATCAACTGTTGACGGTGCTGCTGATCGATCTCTTTGGCTGGCCGTTCTATCTGACGCTCGCCTTCCTACCATGCGCATTTCTGCGTCTGCTGCACCGTCGAAATCAGAGCGGTGCACCTCCGTCAGGGGTACGGTGGGACACATTCTGCCTGCTCTTACTCTGCGTCCTGGTTGTAGCTCAAGTAGGCTATTTTTATCACGGCATCTTTCTCGGTCCGCGCTATCTGTATGAGACACTGCCCTTCCTGCTGTTGCTAACGGCGCGCGGCATCACAGCACTGGTAGCCACTCTTAATCGGCTCGCTCGCAGCTGTATACTCCAGCCGTCAGCCATCGGACGAGATGCATCTTTCATCCCGATCTCACGCGGACTTGTAGGTATCGCTCTGCTTGCACTGCTGGCGTGCAATCTTCTCTATTTCATGCCGCGGCAGCTTGAGCTACATACAAATTTTAGTGGATTGTCGAGCTTCATGCCGATCGACACAGGTGCCGTCTATGCTTTCCACCCAACTTCTGCTGTGATCGTCACAAGCGATAAGAGCGTATATAACTATATCTTGTGGCCGCTTAACGATCCTGATTTGCGTGGCCCAACGATCTATGCGTACGCACCGACCACTGACTCCGTGGCACAGGTGCGTGCCATATACTCAAGTCGCACGTTCTACACATTGAGCGTTGCACCAGATGGGCAAGTCAGCTTTACCAAACTTGCCGGCTAGCTGTTTTTTGTTGTCAATTGAAGGACATGGGGAAGGCTGTGGCGGGGCGCAGGGGAACACGAGCTACTCTACCAGAGTTGAGTCATGACGAAGCTATGGCTCACCTGGTTGATTATCATGTCGGGCGGCTCTCACGGGAAATGAATGCAGCCGTCGAGGCGCATATAAAGATCTGCCCCGTCTGCCAGCGCAGAGGGCTGGGCCAGGCAGCAAACGAGAAACGCACGATTCAACGGCGTATCCGGCACGTGCGCCCTACACGCCGACTGCTCTCCAAGCGTGGACGCGGATTTCTGCTGTTCCTCGCCGTGTTGCTCGTGACACAGCTCATTGTCTTACAATTCTTACGCGGCGCGATCCCGCTACCGGGTTTCCTGCACGGCGTACCGCACGTGACCATCACGCAGACGACAGCCACCCCCACACCTACGCCGGCGACTCTCACCAGCACCTCAACGTTTGCGTCTCCGTCCTCTGATACAGCAGCTATGGCACTCTCGCCTGACGGCAAGACGCTTGCGGCCGTTCCGCGCCAAGGTTCACCAGCAATCGTACTGTGGAATGTCTCGACCGGCAAACAAACCGATTCGATTCCTTGGCCCGACAACGCGCTCCCTGGCATTCTCTCATGGTCGCGTGACGGCAAACACATCGCCGCCGCCGATGGGAGCGTAATCAGTGCATGGGAGCTCCCATCGCATGATCCGTTGTGGACACTCAACCTCCCATCGAGCACGGCAATGCGAGTCTACGATGTCCAGGCAGGCACAGTTACGCAACGTCCAGATCCGGCGACAGCCTTCGCCAATGGGACATTTCTCCAGTGGGCAGCCAATGGTCAGGTCGTCACAGCTCCGGCAGGAGCCGCTGGCTCCACAGGCATCGTCGCTCCGGGTGCACCGCTCGTAGGGTTGTGGCAAGTGAGCGGAAGCCACATCTTCCTCAACACAAAGGGTGTAGTTGCTGTAGGAGTAGCGCCCGCCGATGCGACACACCACAGCGCGCTCCTCAGTTGGTCGCCTGACGGTCGCTACATGTTGTGGGGCATCGCGACACAGCCAATAGCCATCGCTGCTTCGAATACTACATCGGCAACGGTCACCTCAGGCACACAGGTTGTGACACCAACAGTCAATACAACTACTATCGCTGGCGTCCCTCCGCCAGATGCAATCGTCGCTACTCTCGCGTCCCATCTCGGACAAACAGGGCATGGTGATGTGCTGGTTTGGTTTTCACCTGATGGCAAGACACTCGCGGAATGTGACAGTTCCTCATCATCGGATGCTCTGCAAGTCTTCGACATCTCCTCCGCACAGGCAATGTCGATTGTGCCGTCAGGATGTAAAGGCATCTCATCGCTGAGCGCCTTTGCCTGGCAGCCGTCAGGCACAGCATTCCTACTCGCGCTTCCTGGTAAGCCTATCGCGGTCTACCGCATCACTCCGGCAGCTTCGTAGCAAGATGTGGCACCCTATGAGCTTTTTATCAGCCGATGGCATGGTTGGGATGACGGATGTGCAGCAAGCGCACGACTGGTGGGCGAGCGGTGACTTCCCAGTGCGGGAGGGATGCCGAATCGAGCCGCTGATCGATGGGCGTGCGGCGATGCTTGCGATGTGTCGCGCCTTCCTTGGCGCCAAGAACTACATCCTCCTCGCCGGTTGGGATCTCCGTGCGGATCTGCCGATGGTCAGAGGCGGCGATGCGCGTCTCGGAGCTGATGAGAGCCCGCAACAGAGCGCCCTGCTGGCTCATCTCCGCGAGGAAGGGCTGGACGACGACGCCATAGCACTCTGGAGATCCGAAAAGTTGCGCGTAGTAGACGTGCTGGGCTTCGCAGCTAGGCGCGGCGTGCGCGTCGGCGTGTTGTTGTGGGATGCCTTTCACCTCGGATGCCACATAACGAACAATCCCGCCAAGCAGCGCGAGATGCTAGCCTCAGTCGGTGTCGATTGCCTGCTAGACGATAGCAGCCGCCAGATCACGCATATGTCGCAGTCGCTCCACCAAAAGTGTGCAGTCGTCGATGGGCGCATCGGCTTCCTCGGCGGCATCGATCTGACTGTCCAGGACGGTGGAGACTACGATCGCTGGGATACACACTTACATCCGTGCGCATCAACCGAGCGTCTTGCCAGTCGCAGTGCATCCTCGCATCCCTGGCACGACGTGCATACACGCATCCAGGGACCAGCGGTCGCCGACGTGGCACGCAACATCGTGCAACGCTGGTCAGAGGTTACTGCGCAGCAGCAAGGGCCGGCGTGGCCATCACACCTGTCCATTGAGACGCCCGCGCCGATGTCGGCAGGCGTTCGCACACAGATCGCGCGCACAATCCCGCCAAATACCTACGCATTTGCGCCGCAAGGCATCGCCACTATCAAAGAGCTCTATCTCCATGCGCTTGCCCAGGCGCGCCATTTCATCTACATCGAGAACCAGTATCTCTGGCCCGAGGTCTTCCTAGGCCTGGATAGGTTGCGATGGGGCGAGCGCAGCAAAGAGATTATGGACGTGCTGGAGGCCATCGGGCAGGCACTAGCGCGTGGCGTTCACGTGGCGCTCGTGCTGCCCGACCATCCCAACTGTGGACGCCGCTTCACCGACGGTGGCATCGCCTTCCTCAGACAATACACACAGTCGCCGCAAGCGGGACAATTGTCAGCCTTCATGTTAGGAAGTGCCGAGGAAGATGAGACGCTGCCGGGCAACATCTTTTACCGCCCAATTTATACCCATGCCAAGACGATGATCGTGGACGACACATGGTGGACGGCAGGCTCCGCAAACCTCAACAGCCGCGGCATGCACTCCGACGCGGAGATCAACATCGGCGTCCACGATCCTGCAACAGCACATTGGCTGCGTCTGCGCCTTTGGATGGAACACATGCGTCGCCAACCACATGACATCACCGGCATAGACGATCCGCTTGCCGGCCTGAAGTTGATGTACGCGCTCGCCGAAGCCAACCGCGAGCGCGTACGCAGGCGCGAGCCGCTCGACGGCCATCTGCTCCCTTATCTGACTGCAGACGAGGGCAAGGTACTGGGGCTAGACGTCCACCCCGAGCATGGCTGGCTCGATAACATCGAGGGAGGTGTCGGCGGCATGGCTGCCGACGTCGCGGACTGCTATTTGTAAGACGACAGTATCAGAAAAGCATGAAACGACGTCGCTGAGGCACTACATGTCTCTCGGGTCAGTGCCTCCCAACAGAGAGCCGTCACGTAGCCGTAGACGAGATGCGGCACTAGATCGGCAATCCAGCCGGACACACCCCAACTGCGGAGATCGGTCTTGCCAAGCGCAACGGCCGGTACATCACTCGCCGCCCTCGCCGCGATACCCAGTACCGCGCCTGCCACTCGCACGACGAAACGGCCCAACCTCGGCCGCAGCGCTCCATAGGCCACCCCAAGTCCAACGCCTGTGGCATACCCGAGAAGCGCTCCAAGCCCACTGCGCCGGCTCTGTGCCTGGCTCGACTGGCCCGTGATACTCTGTGCATGAATGCCTAGCCGCTCGGCAAGTCCACCTGCTACATTTGCCGGGAGTTCACTCGATGACCGACCCCTGATCGCCATATCAAGATATGTCGCGACATCGAGCGCAACTGTCCCCGCAGCCCCGGCAACAGCACCCGTCAACTCGTTGGAAACCATCTTCCTTTTGCCCTCATTTGTGTCTGCTAGACGCGGCCTCCTGGCGCCGACGATGCAGGTCACGTTGCAGGTTGCGATCCATCCAAGCCCAACGTTGCCGAGATGGTGAGCGCACTGCACACTAGGTGCTACACGTAAGGTTTGGCGCAATGCCTGCCGCAGTCCACCTTGAGTTGCTGGATGCGCCACATATGCGTGAAGATATGTACGAGAGAATCCTGGAGGGGCGGCCCAGTCCGGCACCTTGAGCCAGGGCTCACCTGGAGAGAAAGAAAGTGAGAGAGAGCGTCGTTATGGAAGCAGAAGGTCTCGCTGACTTATTCTCCCTGGAGAACCGTGTGGCACTCGTGACCGGAGGAACTGGCGTGCTCGGTAGCGCCATGGCCAAGGGGCTCGCCACTGCAGGTGCGCGTGTGGCAGTCCTGGGACGACGAGCGGAATCCGGCGAACGCGTCGCGG
>DASVOW010000932.1:0-4533 GCA_036383155.1 Ktedonobacterales bacterium | reverse complement strand
CCGGGGCGCGCTCCCCAATATCCCAGGCTCAGTCCCAGGCGCATATATGGTCCCCTTTGTATGGATAGTTGGGAGTTCGGTCGGGTGGATAGCTTCGGGCGGCATACATGGTCAGCCGCAGATGTTGTATGAGCAGTGTAGCATCGAATTGGCGAGACGACTACTGGGTGAAGCGGGGGATGTTTCCTTTGGTCTGCCTACCAAGGTGAGGGGGAATGGCTGACGAGGAGCCGCAGCGAGCCTTCGAACGCGGGCAACTGGCGCCACGAGCCGTACTTGTCGTCCCAGGCGCCTGAGGCGAGGTCGGCCCTGAGTGTCCGGACGAACCGCGCTTGAGCCTCTTCTCCTACAAAGCCCCAGGCCGACTGGGCACGGCGCACGGCTGGGTCGAGGAAGCGCTCCGGACGAGCATAGAATGCTTCGGTGAAGCCATCGACACAGTCGCTGGGAATGGGGACCACTCGTACCTCTGTCGTACCACCAAGGGTCGCGCACAGGGCGTCAATGGCAGGATAGCGGCGGCGCTCGGCGGCGATCAGCTCGGGCGCATAGTCCGCCAGCCAGAAGCGATCCAGTGCCGCTCCATCAAACGTGAGCACGACAATCGGCCCCCGCGTCACGCGCCGCAACTCGCGAAGCCCTGCCTCCAGGTCTGCCCATTGATGCACCGTCACCAGTGCCATCGCGGCGTCGACCGACTGGTCGTCCAGTGGGAGTGCTTCGGCAATGCCGTGGATCGCCGGGGCGAGATGCGGCGGTCGCTGCGCCCGCATGGTCGCAGAAGGCTCCAGCGCCAGCACATAGCGGTCGGTGGGTTCGTAGGAGCCCGATCCTGCGCCCACGTTCAGCACGGTGTGCGCCGCGCCCAGCACCCCATGCACAAGCGCCGCGATGCGCGGGTCGGCGCGCCGCTGCTGTGCGTAGCCCTGGCCGTGCGTGTCATAGTCGAAATCGCCCGCTGTGCGCTGTGTGGGCGCTTCGTGTGCTGGATTGTTAGTCATATGTCCTCCGACTATCAGCGATAGTGATCTATTGGTAGGGCGGGTACAGCAGAGTATATCAGAGGCCAGGTGAGCATCTGATTGCCCGGGCGGCGCGGATGTCATGCGCATGAACCTGGCGCCAAGCGTCTATCGCTGGCCCTCATCTGCATCGAAGATCGGTGCTTGCTCGCGAGGGTGGATGGCGGTCGAAGGAACGGTGAGCATCTCCTGCAGCTCGTTCCAGGCGTAGGCGAGCGGCTCGTGTTTGTAGCCGACCTCGCCTGGCGGTATCTGGATCGGGCGGAGTGGCGTGGATAGCTGCCAGCGATTTCGGGGGATGCGGCGAAGCAACTTGCGCCGGGCGAGGTAGCGCACGTAGCTCGCCACTCGCTTGCGCGCCTTGAGTGGGTCCAGCAGTCGAGTGTCGACGTGCCTGCCTTGTCCGGCGAGATCGCGTGCCCAAGCGCCGACCGCCTGCGTCAGCTCCGCAACAGACCAAGTGTCGTCCGGCTGCGCCGTGTGGCGGGCGATGATGCCGGTGGCTAACTGCGTGCAGGTGAAGCGCATCACTCCGAGCCAGGCAGCGTGCAGCCGCTCGCTCAACTCTTTGGGCGATAGCTGCGCACCGTCGTCGATGGGCGCGGCCACATCCACAAACATGCGCGGGCGGCCTGTATGGATGAAGTCGTAAATGATGGCGATGGGCAGGACGCGCGTGTCGGGCGGGGCTACTTCGAGTAGGCGGGCGAGTCCGCCGGGGAGCGAGGCGAGGCGCCCGTCGGGCGAAAGCCACCCCTCGGGCGCTGTGTAGAGCGAGTGGCCGCTTTGCAGGCAACTCGCCAGCTCGGCGATTTGCCCCTCGATCCTGAGAATCGCACGCCGCACAGCGGGTCTACGGGCGCCATCGGCGAAGATCTCGACGCCGCACAAACGCTGGATGGGATAGTGGTAGCGCCACTTGAGCAGGCGCGAGAGCGGTTGCGCCGCCAGTCGCTCAGGGGGCTCGCGTTTCGCTTGCGCGATGTGGGCGATGGCATCCTGGGAGAGCACGTCGCCGGTAGGGGCATCCCCTGCTGCCACAAGCCATTCGCGCACCCACGTTTCCATGGGGCGCAGGTGCAGACCATGCAGCGGGTGCAGGCCAACGCCGCGCAGGACAGGCGCGACCGAGATCGGGCGGAGCACGCGGGAGAACCAGCGCGGATGCGGCACCATGCGAGAGAGGAATCCGGGGGCGAAGGCATCGGAGCGTGTGGCAAAGTGGACCTCATGTGTGATGCCGCGCCAGCCACAGCGCCAGAGCAGTGAGGGAATGGGCGCCATAGCATCACTATCTCGCTTGTGGGTGATGGCGAAATAGGTGGGAGGCGAGCTCATCATATCCGCGGGATAGTTTGCCTCGACCTCGACGAACAGACGCGGCGCGAGCGCGAACAGCGAGACGAGAGCGAGGCGGCCAAGCGCAGACTCTGTGTGTCCACTTCCACTCATAGGCTGTTCATCCACCACCGAGAAAGGCGCCGCCAGGGGTCTCCAGCCGCGGACAGACCGGGCCGGAGCGCCAGCCGAACGATGCCACGATTCATCTCACATAGGACTCATCTAGGACCCATGCTACACCTTGTAGGCAATACAGGCAAGCGGCAACGAGTGCTCGCCGAAGTGGTGGATCTGCCTCTTGACTTCTTGTCTATTTGGGGCTACAGTTTGACCAGAAAGGTGAATTTAGTCACCTGGTCATCCAGTCAACGAGTCACGGTGAACACGAGCAGAGAGAGCACAGGTATGGTAAGCATCCCCAACCCCAGACGCAGGGCGACACTCCCCAACATGCAAAGCAGCGAGGCAACTGAGCGCCAGCCGGAGTCTGATGAGCGCACGCTTCGCGAGGAGCGCATATTGGACGCCGCTGCTACGCTGCTGACGCGTTGGGGCTATCGCAAGACGACGATTGACGACGTAGCCCGCGAGGCAGGCGTGGGCAAGGGTACGATCTACCTGCACTGGAAGGATAAAAACGAGCTGTTTCGCGCTGTCATCGCGCGCGTCAGTGAGCAAGCCACCGAAGACATGATGCAACGGATTGCCGCCGATCCGGAGGGCGGACTATTTCATCGTGTCTGGACGCATGGCATGCTTACGCTCTTCGCGCATCCGCTGCTGGCGGCCCTTATGACAGGCAAATCGGACATCTTCCAGGGGATGATGGACTCGTTGGATCCTGAGACACTCAACCAACTCGTGGGCAATGCGGATGCCCATGTGGCCCAACTGCAACGCGCCGGGCTGATTCGCGCCGATCTTCCGGTTCCCATTATCACCTATCTGATAGGCGCCCTGAAGGTTGGCATCATCAATGTGGCTGAGCTTGGGAGCCAGGAGCATGTGCCATCAATGGAGCAGCTCACCGAGGGGATCAGCGACCTGATGCGCCGCTGGCTGGAGCCGGAGCACCTGCCCAGCGACAGCTCAGAGGGCAAACGCATCATGGCCGAGTGGATGAAGCAAGCTACTGAAATCGAAAAACGACAGCAGTAAGTGGAGGACGTGAACAACATGCCGGCTATTATCCAAGTCGAAGGGCTGACCAAGCGCTACGGCAGCAAACGCGGCATTACCAACGTATCCTTCCAGGTGGAAGAGAGCGAAGTTTTTGGCTTCCTCGGCCCCAACGGTGCGGGCAAGACGACCACCATTCGCACGCTGATGGCGCTGCTGAAGGCTGACGCCGGGACAGCGCGTATCGCAGGGTTGGATGTCTGGGATCAATCGGTAGAGGTCAAGCGGCTGACCGGCTACCTGCCGGGCGAGCTGGCGCTGGACCCCAACCTGACCGGCGGGCAGATTCTGGAATACTTCGGGCATCTGCGCGGTGGCGTCGATCAGGCGTATCTCAAGCAACTGGTTGCCCGGCTGGAGCTCGACCCCACCCGCAAGTTCCGCCAGTATTCCACCGGCAACAAGCGCAAGCTTGGACTCATTCAAGCTTTTATGCACCGCCCGCGTCTGCTCATTCTGGATGAGCCGACCAGTGGCCTGGACCCGCTCAACCAGCAGGAGTTTGGCCGTATGGTCAAGGAAGTGCGCGACGACGGGCGCACGGTCTTCCTCTCGTCGCACATTCTGACCGAGGTGGAGCAGATATGCAGCCGCGTCGGCATCATCCGCGAGGGGCAACTGGTGCGCATTGGGGGCGTCGCCGAGCTCAAAGATATCAAGCGCCACGAGGTCACCATAACGTTCGCCGACACTGTGCCAGCCGAGGCGTTCAAGACGCTGGCCGGTGTGGCCGAGGTGGAGGCGCTGCCCGACGGGCATTCACTGCGACTGACTGTGACGGGAGAGTTGGACCCGGTTATCAAAGCGGCGGCGCAACATCCGGTCGTGACGCTGACCAGCCACGAGCCCAGCCTGGAAGACATCTTCCTGCGCTACTATGAGGGCGACGGTCTCGCCGTGAAGGAGGCGAGCCATGTGGTTCACTAGTGTCTTTCTCAAGACGTTGCGCGATTTTCGCATCGCGATCTTTGGCTGGGGGATCGGCATGGGC
>DASVOW010000931.1:0-6052 GCA_036383155.1 Ktedonobacterales bacterium | reverse complement strand
AGATCGCCGTGCTCGGTTGGGCCTTCGCGCTGCTCGGCGCACGCGCGTCACTGCTGGTGCTGGCTCCAGCGATGCTGCTCCTTGCGTTGCGCACTGCCGGCCGCCTCGTTATGATGCTAGGTGCGGGTGCTGCCTTCGTGCTGTATATCGCCGCAGCGCTGTTCGCGCCGGTGCTGCCGATCTCCCGGCCAGACTTCCTCCCCACTGAGCTCGCCGTCATCGACGGCGTTGTTGTTTTTGTGGGCCTCGTCACGCTGCTGGTGCTGGCGTTGGACCTGCAGAACGGTCGCATACGCGCGCTGGCGCGTGCATGCGCCAGCAGGCACGAGGCACAGTTGCAGCGTGAACGCGCCGCACTGCTTCGCCAGCAGTTGGAGGAGGATGCCGCCCTGCTCGATGAGGCCCTGGGCGAGGCGCTCCACGGCCACGGGATCGATCCTGCGGCGCTGGAACAGGTGGATAGCATGCTCAGTCCGCTGGTCGAGCGCGTTATCGCCGTCGCCGACCGCTTGGAAACGCTGCAGCGCGACCGCGAGGATCGCGTGCGACTGGAGGGCGCCGTGCGTCAGGTGACACGCGCACTGGAGCGCGGCTGGCTCGGCCTGCCGTGGTCCTGGCCGGACCCGTCAGACACATTGCTCGACGAGCTTGTGGCTCTGCTGCGTGCGCCAAACCCGCGACAGATGCCGCTCGGGCGCGAGGAAACGTTGCCTGCGCTGATACCGATCCCCTCGCTCGATTCCAGCCTGATGCCGCGCTCCTGGGATGCCGTTGATACGCCGGTCATCAACCCCTATGCGCGCCCCGATGTGCGTGCTGGCCGGCCTCCCATCACCAATCGCCCAAGCCTCCCTGACCGCTCGGATCACCACGCCATCGGGGGACGCAGCATCTCCGGTGCCGCGTGGCCTGCCCATGCGCGCAACGATGACTTCGCTGGACAGCCTGCCTATGATCCACACCCCGCTCACGTGGGCGCCAATCCCCTCCCCTGGGACGAGTGGGACACCTGGGGCACGTGGGACGCGGCAGGGAGAAATGACTAGCGATCAGTGCTGACTGCGTTGAACTCGGGACGATCCCATTCAGACATGCATCAGGGTTCGTAGAGGACGCGGGAGAGACATGGGTGTGGATCGCGCCCACAAGAGGAGCAGCACGTGAAGAGTGATTCACCGAGGCAACGCCCGCGGCGGCGATCGCCGCACGCGCTGGATATGCCGCAGCAGCCACCACTCTACGCTCAGAATCCCCTGGGCGTGCCACAGTACACTCCGGCTGGCTGGACACGCCGCCCCTGGCGCGAGTGGTCGCGCGCCGGGCGGTGGTCGTTCGTTGCTCTCCTCGTCACACTGACCCTTCCGCTCGTGCTCGCGGTGATCGCCCGCTTACTCGGAGCGTGAGCCTGCTGCGACTTCGGCAACTAACACCTGACCCATAACCCATATCCATCCCACATCCGCGCCAATCCCCTCCCATCCGATGAGTGGGACACCTGGAGCATGTAGGACGCAACAGATCCCAGCCACACCCAGCATGGCATGGGCATTGCACGCTATTTTCCAGCATCATGCTGCCTTCATAGGCGGCTTGTAGGTGTGCCCAATCGTGCGCCAATCAAACGCTGGAGAATACCCTGATGGTCAAGCAAGAGCGCCAGCGCCAATCCGCTGAGCCAGCATCGCGCGACGACATCGCCGCGCTCGTTGGCAACCGGCGCGTCATCGTAGCAAGCAACCGCGGCCCCGTCGAGTTCTACCGCGATCCGAATGGTCACATCGGCACAAAACGTGGCTCGGGAGGCGTCGTCACCGCGCTTGCCGGCCTCGCGCGCCGCCTCCCCCTTACCTGGATCGCCGCGACGATGTCGGAGGGAGACCGGCAGGTGTTCCCCGATGCATCGACGCCAGCACGCCAGGTGCGGCTGGGCCGCCAGCCGTTGCGCGTGCGCTATGTCAACATCGCGCCCGACGTCTACACGCGCTACTACGATGAGATCAGTAACGAGCTGCTCTGGTTCCTCCAGCACTATCTGTGGGATGTCGCTAACTCACCCAACTTCACCGAGCAGCACTATCTCGCCTGGGACGAAGGCTATTGCTCAGTCAATCACGCCCTTGCCGACGCCATCAGCAGCGAGGTGCTAAGCGGCTCACCTGCCGGCATGGCGAGCCGCAGGCGCAGCCATGCGCGCGACGGAGAGGATGCCATCATCCTTCTGCAGGATTACCATCTCTATCTGGCCGCAGCCTTCATACGCGAGCGGCTACCCGGAGCAGTGATCCAGCAGTTCATCCACATTCCCTGGCCAGCCGTGCGCTACTGGCAATTTCTCCCCGAGCGCTTCCTGCAGCAAATATACGAAGGGCTGGCCGCCAACGACGTGCTCGGCTTCCAGACGGAGCTCGACGCGCGCAATTTCCTCGAATGCGCCCGCGTGCTATTGCCAGACTCCCGTGTGGATCACAGTCAAGACAGCCTCGTCTGGCGCCATCATCGGCTGCTGGCGAAGGCGTACCCCATCACCGTCGATGCCGAGGAGGTGCGCCACGCCCTCACCACCGCGCCCGCCCGTGCAGCAATGCAGGAGCTTGAGCCGCTGCTCGCCGACGACGCACAGGTGATTGTCCGTGTGGACCGCCTGGAGCCGACCAAGAACATCGTGCGCGGCCTCCTCGCCTACGAGCAGCTCCTGCGCGACCACCCCGAGTTGCGCGGCACGGTACGCCACCTCGCCTTCCTCGTGCCCTCGCGCCAGAGCCTCGGCGTGTACCGCGCCTACGAGCACAATGTGCGCCGCGTCATCCGGCGTATCAACAAAGAATTCGGCACAGAGCAGTGGCGGCCAATTACGTCTTTTTTTGACAACAATCGCGCGCGCGCCCTGGTAGCTATGCGCCGCTGCGATGTGCAGGTGGTCAATCCCATCATCGACGGCATGAACCTCGTCGCCAAAGAAGGCGCCCTGGCGAATGAGCACGACGGCGTCATCATCCTCTCGCGCACTGCGGGCGCCAGCCGTCAAATGGCCGGCGCCGTGTTGCCCGTAACCCCGACGGATATTGAGGAGACCGCCGAACAACTGTACACGGCCCTCACGATGCCACAGCACGAACGGCAGCAGATTGCCACGCGTGCACGCAATATCGTCCTGAATGAGTCGCTTGCCCGATGGATAGAGGATCAACTGCGCGACGCCGCGCACTCGCACGCGGCACCTCGCACCAGCAGGGCACGATCTCTGCGACATGCCGGATGAAGCAGGCAATTGCGATATATTTGATGAATTTTGCTTATGCAATCTACCCAACGGGCGGTGCGACATCCTCGTAAACAAGTAGGAAGCGCGAGCAGAACACCGCCCGCTACTGCACGTGCATAGAGCATCCGAGGAGAGATCGAGGAGAGACATCCGCCATGAGCAACCATATCTATCACAACGACGACCCGACGAGCCATCGACCTAGCGAACCGCAGCACGCCAAACGCCGCCACCATTTGCGCTATCCCATCGGCGCCCTGCTGCTGATCTTCGTGCTTACGGCAACCGTGGCAGGTTGCACCATTGGCACCAATACCTCCTCGACAAGCACGAGCCCACAGGGAGCCGCGGCGACCGTCGCCGTGCCACCAAGTGCCCAGGACCTGCAGCAGACCGTTATCAACGTCATCCGCACCGTGCAGCCATCCGTCGTCGAGGTGATGAGCCAGGGATCGCAAGGTTCAGCCATCGGGTCAGGCGAGATCCTCACCAAAGATGGCTATGTCGTCACCAACAATCATGTCGTCGAGGGCTTCTCCACCTTCGCCGTGCGCCTTGCCAACAATCAGAGCTATCCGGCGCAGCTCAAGGGCACGGCCCCAGGCGACGACCTCGCCGTGCTGAAAATCAATGCCAACAACCTTCAGCCAATCAGTGTGGGCGACTCCGGCAAAGTCCAGGTCGGCCAATTTGCCATCGCCATCGGCAGCCCGCTCGGCCTACAGCAATCTGCGACCATGGGCATCGTCAGTGCGCTCAACCGAACCGCCAGCGAAGGTCAGAACCGCACACTCGTCGGGCTGATCCAGACCAGCGCCCCGATCAATCCCGGCAATAGCGGCGGCGCATTGGTCGATCTGCAGGGGCGGCTGATCGGCATCCCCACGCTTGGCGCCGTTGACCCAGCAAGCGGCGGCGCAGCCAATGGTATTGGCTTTGCTATTCCCTCCAATCGTGTGACCTACGTCGCCGATCAGCTCATCAAGAATGGCCAGCTCGTCAACACGGGCGAGGGCTTCCTTGGCATCCGTGGCGAAGACGTCACCCCACAGCTCGCCTCGACCTATAACCTTCCTGCCCAAAGCGGCGTGCTCATCACCGGCTTCGCCAACGACGCCTCCGGCAAGAGCCCAGCCCAGAGTGCGGGTATCAAGGTCAACGATATCATCGTCGCCGTCAACGGCCAGCAGATCGCCACGAGCGCCGATCTCTCCTCGCAGCTGCAGACGCGCGCGCCCGGCGCACAGGTAACGATCACAGTGGTGCGTGGCTCCGGCAAGCAAGATATCAAAGTCACTCTCGGCGAGCGACCACCCAACCCACAGGGCTAGCGACGTTGAAGCCAACTTGGAGCGTCTAACACAAGAACGCCGCCCCTGGAGAATAACCCCAGGGGCGGCGCTGCATGTCGCTGCATGTCTGTCGGCTGGACGCGGCAGGTACTGTTAGTTCTGCATCGTCCCCAGCCCATCGGGATACGTCGGAAGATTGGGAATGCCGTTGCCGCCGTTTGGCGCCACTTCCGGTTGCTCAGGCTTGAGACCGGCTACTGTCTCGGCACTGGGCATGGGCGCCACCTCCGCCAGACTGACACCCGTCTCTATCAAGATCTGGCTGAGCTGCTTGGCGTCGAGCGTCTCGTGCCGGCGCAGCTCCTGCGCGACACGCTCCAGCGTCACCCGGTGATCGGTGAGCAACTGCTTCACCTGTTGGTACGCCGACTGCACCAGATCACGCGTCTCGTCGTCGATCACGCTGGCCGTCGCCTCACTGAAATCGCGCTGCCCAAGATCGCCGGCCGCCGTGAACGGCGACTGCCGATCGCTGAACGAGATCAGGCCGAGCCTGCCGCTCATGCCCCAGCGAGCGACCATGTTACGCGCGATAGCCGTCACCTGCTGCAAGTCGTTCTCCGCGCCCGTCGTGATGCTGCCAAGCACCACCTCCTCCGCGCCGCGCCCGCCGAGCGCCGTCATGATGCGCCCGAAGAGATAGTCGCGCGAGTAGTTGTAGCGATCATCCAGCGGGGTATACTGCGTCACACCGAGCGCCTGACCCCGTGGCACAATCGTCACCTTGGTAACGGGATCGGAGTGCGGCGTCAGCAAGCCAATCAGCGCATGGCCGCCCTCGTGAACCGCCACCACGCGCAGATCTTCCTCGCTCAACACCAGCGGACGCTCCGCGCCGAGTTGGATGCGGTCCAGCGCGTCGTTGAAGCAACTCATATTCACACGGTCGAGATTCCGGCGCGCAGCCAGCAGCGCCGCCTCGTTCACCAGATTGGCGAGATCCGCGCCGACCATGCCCGTCGTCGCGCGCGCAAGCTGCTGCAGGTCCACATCCGGCCCCAGCGGCACCCCGCGCGAGTGGATCATCAAGATCGCCTGGCGGCCCTTCCAGTCGGGGCGGTCCACCGTCACACGCCGGTCGAAGCGACCCGGACGCAGCAGTGCCTGATCCAGCCCGTCGGGGCGGTTCGTCGCCGCGATCACCACCACCGCCTGGCGCGCATCGAAGCCGTCCATCTCCACGAGCAATTGGTTCAGCGTCTGCTCGCGCTCATCGTTCGTGGTGAGGCTCGTGCCGCGCTGGCGGCCCACCGCGTCGATCTCGTCGATGAAGATGATGCTCGGTGCGGCCTTCTTCGCCTGATCAAAGAGGTCGCGCACGCGGCTCGCGCCGACGCCCACCAACACCTCGACAAACTCCGAGCCCGACATCGAGAAGAACGGCACGCCCGCCTCGCCGGCCACCGCCCGCGCCAGCAGCGTCTTGCCGGTTCCCGGC
>DASVOW010000930.1:0-5236 GCA_036383155.1 Ktedonobacterales bacterium | reverse complement strand
GAGATGGCAGTCGCCGCATAACTGTGTTTGGATGCCGGTAGTCGGAGTATGGGCAAGATCATGGGCCATCACAATCGCCGATCCACGGAGGAAGGCAAAAGGGGAAACGCGCATACGTGCATACCGGAGCGGGATAAGATCCTGCAAGCGGGTAGTCGCCTGCGCCTCGAGCAACGCAATCGGATCAGGCCGATTAGGTGGCTCAACCCAGTTAGCGTGACTGGTGCGTGGCGTTTGCTCACGTAGGGCGCGGCCTCGAGCACGTCGCTCCTCCACCGTCAGATACGAGACGGCTCCGCCCCCACTCATACTGGATGCCGGCGCCGCGGGCTTAGCTGTGGCAGATGCGCCACTAGCGATGACGCCCGTCTTCGTCTTGGTGGCCATGATATGCCTTCCTACTCGTTCGCTGGTGACGCCTAGCCTCCCACAACAGCCGGGATCATAACGGTCTGCTTGGCGGTTGGATCAAACTCGTCAACGCGCACGGGAGCTTGCCCCTCCTCAATGCGAAATGCTGTCGCTCCGTGCGCCCGCTGCTCGCGAAAGATCCGCTCGGCCTCCCGTACCGCGGCCAGTGACTCAGGATCGCCTACGCCTACGCGCTCTGTGTCCCACGTGACACAATCGTCGCCATTGCGTGACAGTACTCGCAACGTAGCCATCGCACACCTGCTCTTTCCTATGGTAGCCGGCAAATGGTGAACGACATCACCTCAATGCAGTGGCGTTCCTCTGCAGTCGCCTCACCTGGGCAACACCCGTCTCACCATCGCCGGTTGCTTCTCCGCCTTCCACAGTCGCACGGTTGAGAAGGTGACGGGCGGATGGGTAAGGTGCCCACGGAGGTGAGCATAGGCAATAGACGCCTTCTGTGCCCCGCTCAGAGGGAGTGGCCGGAAGGATAGAATGTGATCTGACCGTAGGTGGAGTGCGATTGGTCTCGTGGCACCGGATGATGTGCTCGATCCCCTGGCTCTTCCCCATACTTGTCTCCATAAGCGGAATGTGTTCACCTCGGTCGACCTGTCCTTACTCGCGCCGCCGTATGCCAGCTAGCGCGCCTTCAAGGGTAGGGAGCAAACAGGCGCTCCACCTATGGGTAGGAGACATCTACATCTCTAGATGGGCGATGGACTAGCCGCATAAACCCACCCACTGCATGGGGTACGCAACGTGTGGCGCGCCCATACTGTGGACACGTATCGTCACGTCAGATGCAGTCGATCCCATTCCTTCCATGATGGAGAGATGATGGAGGATGTGGGCGCCTTGCACGTACGGTTTAGACCAATCCCTGATTGCGGTCAAATACCGGGAAGGGAACAACCATGGGAATGCTACGAATCATGTCCCGTCGCGGCGATGACACTGTGGTGTGGGACTCAACACGGGTGGCAATGGGTGATGAAGAGGCAGTCGCCGCTGTCCATGAAGCCGAACGAATATTTAAGAAACAACGCTCAAAAGGCGCCACTGCATTCAGCGTTGGGAATGGGCAGGTGCCGGTTCGCTTGGAGCAGTTTGACACTGCTGCTGAACAGATCATCCTTCTTCCGAGAGTGGTGGGAGGCTAACAGTGGGCGCTGATAGTACGGCGTTGGTGCTCGTGCTGGTGCTTGTGGCGGTGCTGTTGTCGATGCTCGCGCTCGCGCGCCTCATCGCCATCACCGTCAACGAAGTGCGAATCGGATTAGCGAGCAGTGGTGAGTGGACTGAGGGTACGGGTGACACTCCTCGTGAACGCGCGGAAGAACTGTTGCGCGCATTGCTGGATGAGCAGGAGTACCAGCAGGTGAGGAAGCGAGGATATGTGGATGTCGTGAGCCCAAGCAATGCAGAGCGCATCTACCGCATTCCGCGCTACCTGGGCCGGGTCTGCATCTACGAGGGCGGGCAAGTGGTGCGAGAGCTGTGCATCCAGCCTATCGAGGCGATTCCGAGTGCGGATGTCGTTGCGATGCACAAGCTCATGATCCAGGGCGACGAGGAACACTATCTGGCTCAAGCCAATCAATTCTCGACATTGACGCCGGGCAGGCGCTACCAGCCGTAAAAGAGGGCGGTGTCCCCATGCTCATGCAATGGCACAGATGAGTGCGCGTTCGTGGTCCGGGAGCGGGCAACTGGCAGAGGAGGTTTAGAATGTTTCCTTTCTCTAGTGCACGACGATCTGTCGTTACAGAACTGGCGGAGGACCAGTTCACCGGTGAAGAATGCGCACGTATCACGTCATTGCGGCGGCAGTTTCACATCTACCCTGACGGCTTCGCGCTCGACGTGAACTATCGCCGGCTGGAGTTCGCCCGGTGGCTGATCGCTCACGGTTATCTCAGTGAGTGGGACGTGGGGCAGCCGAGGGTGCTGTTGCAGCATTTGCGAGAGTAGATCCGCCAGATCTGGGCTTCGCGAGCGCATCTTCTCTTGCCTGCTCTCACTTGCCGGCTCGTTCCTCTTAGATAGAGTGTTGAGTAGAGCGCGAGCTTGGTGACAAAGCGAGTGCCAGACGTGCCCCATGCAGATACAGGGCTCATCCAAGGACTAGGTTATCACTCTCCCTGTAGGCGGCCCAAAGGCTCTCCCCCGACATGCGCCATTCGTACGGCGCGGCGCGGACGACTGGGATATAGGCTGCACATAGCACTGCCATCAGGCGACATGCAATGATGGTTGAGGCAAGGAAGATCCGCAAGCGTTCGTTTCCGCATTCCTTCGGGCATTGTGCCAGAAGACACCAGAAAGCGAGGATATCACGTGAGCACAGGTCAGCAAGGACAGGTGACACAACAGGGACAGATGACGCAGCAAGCAGGTGGGATGACGGCTGCTGACAAGGTCGCCGAGTTCTTCAAGATGGTAGCAGCGACAAAGGACCAGCCTCGACTTCGCTTCGTCAGCGGCGTAGCCCGTTTTGACATCGAAGGCGCGGGAAGCTGGCGTGTTGAAGTCAAAGAGGGCGCTGTGGCGGTCTCGGAGCCAAGGAACGACACGTCACCCGTCGATGTCGTGGTCACCACCACCGCCGACGTCATGGCGCGGATTCTCAGTCGCGAAGGCAATATGAACTTCTTCACCGCGCTGTTGCAAGAGATAGCGACGGTTAGAGGAGATCCCGCCTTTGCTCTTGACGTGATAGGAGGGGCGACTTTCGATCAGCTTGCCCTAGGCGCGCGGTAGAAGAGTACATGGAAAGGAAAGGAGAAGGCAATGGCTGGTAATACCGTCAGCATTCTCGAAGGCAACACATTCGTCGTCAGTGACCTACGTGGCGACATCGAGGCCACGCCCACAGACACCACCGGTTTCTTCGCCTGGGACACACGCTTCCTCTCGCTCTGGCGTCTCACGATAGATGGCAAGCGACCAAACTCTCTCTCAACCGACGACCTCCAATACTTCTCCGCGCAGTTCTTTCTCGTGCCGGGAACCGGGACCATCTACGTCGATGCTGACCTCTCGTTCATTCGCAAACGTGCGGTTGGCAATGGCTTCCACGAGGACCTGACGATTCTGAACCACGGCACCAAGCCAGTCGACCTTGAGGTGCGGATGGACGCGGCGGCGGACTTCGCGGACCTGTTCGAGGTCAAGGATAAGATGACGAAGAAGGGCGAGTACTACACGCGTGTCGAACCTGACCGCCTCGTGCTCGGCTACCGCCGCGAGAAGTATAGACGTGAAACGTGGATTGTCCCCAGTGAGCATGCTGACATCGACGAACACGGCCTAACCTTCCACGTGCATGTGGAGCCGCACAGCCAGTGGAAGACTGACCTCGATGTCGAGCTTGGCTATGCCGGCATGGGAATCTCTTTCGCGGAGACCAAGTATCATTCGGCAGAAGAAGCGCCTAAACCTGACATGCAGGCAGATCTGGATACGTGGATGAAGTCTGCTCCGCGGCTGGTAAGCGACTGGGAGACGCTTACCATGACGTACAAGCGAAGTCTTGTCGATCTTGCCGCGCTCCGCTTCTACCCGCGAGCCGTGCCAGGCGCAGCACTTCCAGCGGCCGGTCTGCCGTGGTTCATGACAGTCTTCGGACGCGATAGCGTTCTGACGAGCTTGCAGGCACTGCCATTCGTGCCCGAGCTAGCATCCTCGACGCTCCGCACGCTAGCCACCCGGCAGGGGCGGTTCGTCGATGACTTCCGCGACGAGGAGCCAGGAAAGATCATCCATGAGCAGCGCTTCGGTGAGACGACGGCCTTTCTCGAGCGCCCGCAGTCGCCGTACTATGGAGGCTGCGACACGACGTCGCTCTTCCTGGTTCTGCTCGACGAGTACGAGCGCTGGACCGGAGACGCTGATTTGGTGCGGCGGCTCGAAGCGAACGCGCGTGACGCACTGCGGTGGATCAACGAATTCGGCGACCACAACGGCGACGGCTACATCGACTACAGCCGCCGCAACACGGAGACTGGCCTCGAAAACCAGTGCTGGAAAGACTCGTGGAACTCGATTGTGTTTGCCGACGGCACGATGTCTAAGCTGCCGCGCGCGACCTGCGAGATCCAGGGCTACACGTACGACGCGAAGGTGCGCATGGCACGGCTCGCGCGTGAGATCTGGGGCGATCCAGCGCTGGCAGACCAACTTGAGAAAGAAGCCGTTGAGCTGAAACTGCGCTTCAATCGTGACTACTGGCTGCCGGAGCGGGAGTTCTTCGCCCTCGCCATTGACGGCGATGGGCGCAAAGTCGACTCGCTGACCTCGAACATAGGGCATCTGCTGTGGAGCGGCATCGCCGATGACGACAAAGCTGCCGCGTGCGTTCGCCACCTGATGAGCGATAAGCTCTTCACCGGGTGGGGCATACGGACGATGGCGGAGGGCGAAGGTGCTTATAACCCGATTGGATACCATGTCGGCACCGTCTGGCCGTTCGACAACTCCTTCATCGCATTGGGACTGCGGCGGTATGGATACCGCGAGGAGGCCGCGCACGTAGCCTTAGGCATCCTGGAAGCCTCGCAGTACTTCAGAGGCCGCTTGCCAGAGGCGTTCGCGGGCTACGAGCGTGGGCGCACAGAGTACCCGGTCGAATACCCCACGTCGTGCAGCCCGCAGGCATGGTCAACGGGTGCACCGCTCTTGTTGCTGCGCTCACTGCTTGGCCTCGAGCCCGTCGGAGACCACCTGCTGGTCGATCCCGCTATCCCGGCGAAGATCGAGTCGATTCAGCTGCTTGATATTCCGGGCAGATGGGGGCTCATCGATGCCTTCGGACGCGGTC
>DASVOW010000929.1:0-13753 GCA_036383155.1 Ktedonobacterales bacterium | reverse complement strand
GGTGCGGGCACTAGCCACTCACTCTTCACTCGTGCGAGCTGCGCCATTCCACCCCAATGCCGTTCACCGACGCCCCAACCGGTGAGCACCACCTCATCACCTGGCTTGTATCTTGGCGATGCCGATTCCAGCACCGTCCCGGCGAAGTCGATGCCCGGCACCATTGGATAGCTGCGCACGACCTTGTTGCGGCCCAGGATTGCCAGCCCATCTTTATAATTGAGGCTGGAATATGCCACTTTGATCAATACGTCGCCTTCTGGCAGTGCATCCCGGTCGAGCGTCTTTAAAGTGGCGATTGGCGTGCCATCCTGCTGCTCAAGCACCAGTGCCTCGAATGTCTGCTTCATGTTGCTCCACTCCTCGCTGACAAGGTAGACTCTCAGGCGTCAGGACCATTACCGCGGCGTCACGGCCCATCGAGGATATACGACATTCTGCCACTACGCGGCAAGGCTCTGCGTGGGCGGCTACTGGCAGTTTCGGGTCTATGCCGCTCGCTTTGACCACCTCCATTCGCGTTTTGTGTCGAGCTTTCAGATCGCCAATCGGTATCAGTGCCAGCTTCACATGCGGAAAGACATTGAATGCTGCATGTGCGCTATACTCCCATATAGTGGGCATTTGAGACATATACAGAAAGCATGGCGTTACATGGCAAAAGTTACCACCGGCACCGGTGATACTGGATACACTAGCCTGCTTGGCAAGCAACGAGTCCCCAAGTATGATGCGCGGCCAGATACGTTTGGCACTGTGGATGAGGCGACATCCGCGCTTGGCTTGGCGCGCGCCAGCTCTCAAGACACAACGGCGCGCGAGATCATCCTGCAGATGCAGCGCGACCTGTATGTGCTGATGGCCGAGCTTGCGACGCCGCCCGAGAATCAGAAGGCTGTTGGTATGCGCATCACGTCCGACTATGTCACAAGACTTGAATCGATGGAAGAGCAACTCAAGAGCGAAGTAGCAATCCCCAACAAGTTCATCATTCCGGGAGACTCGCTTGATGGTGCGGCGTTGGACCTGGCGCGCACCATTGTTCGTCGCGCCGAGCGCATGGCGGTGCGGCTTTTCCACGATGGCATGATCGAGAACCAAGAGGTCTTGCGCTACCTCAATCGGCTTTCCGATGTCGTCTTCATTCTCGCTCGGTACATCGAGGCCAAGCAGGGCGGCAGCACGGAGGCGAAACCGGCATGAGCGTCACAACGGGATTGACGTATGCGCCTGTCGGCGCGTTTGTCGAGTCGAGTAAGGTGCGCAGCTATGAAGTAAACCGGACGGGACATATTAGCATGGGTGTTGTGCTCCGGCACCTCGAATCTTTGGCGACGGAGGCGTCAGCTGCGCTGGGTTTCGACTTTCGCTGGTATGAGGAGCACAATGCCGCATGGGTTGTCCGGGAGATGAATCTGGTGCTCGGTGCACTTCCAGGTATCGGAGACGATTTGCGGCTTGCGACCTGGGTTTCGGACTTTAAGCGGGTGCAGGCGCAGCGTGAGTATGCCATCTGGCTGCCAGCCGGTATGCGCCAGGTAGCGCGGGCGAGCGCACGTTGGGCATATGTTGACCGCATTCGAGGGGTGCCGCAGCGATTACACGATGAACTGCTCGGTGCGTTCGCTGTGTTGGGCTCCACGATGCGACCACGCGCGCTATCCGCGATGACGGAGCAGGATGAGTTATTGGCGCGAGGCGAGCTCCTCTTGACTGCCCGAGATTACGAGTCAGACTCGCAACAACACATTAACAACTGCGTCTACGCCGACTGGCTCGGTGAGGGGTTGCACCTGGCACTGGCCTCGGCACGCGATGCTACTGGTCTAGTGACGAGGCCACGCTTTTACCGCATCGAGTATGTACGTCCCGCTCAACCCGGCGATGAGATCCGCATCACCACCACGGTCGCGCGTCGCGGCTCACGCGCGCTTGCTGTCCATCAAGACGTTACGAGCGCAACTGATGGTGCGCTCTATGTGCGCTCGCGTTCCACTCATCTGAGAATGGAAGGCTAAACGGATACTCACCGAGACGGCGTGTATGTTGGACGGTTAGCTCGCGGCTCGGCTAGCAGTGCTGGATGGGGCTACTGCTTGTTCAAGACGGTCGAGCATGTCTTTATAGACCCGACGCAAGCCCATTGGGGCGAATGTGCGCTCAAAGAATCCTCCGACGCCGCGCCCGCCTTCCCACTCTGTGGTGATTGCCACTCGCGTCTGGTTCTTGCTGGCAGTGGGGGTTACCGTCCAGGTGGTGACAAGTGACGAGGTCGTGTCGCGTTCGAGCAGAACACGTCCCTTGCTCGGCTCCTCTGCCTCCATCTCGTACTGGCGCTCGCGCCGGGCGGCATGGAAGCGATAGCGGATGACCGTACCGGCGCCGCGGCCTCCCTTCACCACAGTGTAATCGATATAGTTTGGCGGGAGGATGCGCGGTCGTTTATCACGGTAGTCGGTTATGAACGTATAGACATCTTGCGGTTTGGCGTCAATCATACGCTCGGCCTCTACGTGTATGCGGCGGCTCATGCGTGCTGCTCCTTCTCGTTCTACCTAGCCCAGGCAGTCGTTGTACCTGAGACATTGCACTACAAACATGGCTCTACTCCGCAACCGACGTACCATTGAGCATGAAGTCTGACTCGAGTGCTTGACGGCGTTATCGTTAGTCACAGATAATTGCATGCACAGGGCGCCGGTGTAACGCTGCATTGGTTATCTGTGGCTCGTAAACGGGACCCGCGCGAGGATGCGGCTGAGGCTTCTACCATCCTCAACTCGCAAACAGGCGTCTTGCCGGTCGTGTAGCTGCGTCACCCCTATTTCCATGTCTCTGCCGGCGTGGGCGTATGTTGACATGCACCAGCCATTCTCTCGATTTCTGGGTGTAGTAAACGATGCCATAACAGCAGCTGTACGCTGTCGAGGAGGGTAGCCCATGGATTTCGCATATACGCCGAAGAGCAATCAACTGCGCCAACAGATGAGCGATTTCATGGATCACTATGTGTATCCCAACGAGCAGACGTACAAGGATCAGATCGCAGGCTCAGGCAATCCTTTCCACCATGCTGAAATTGTCGATGAATTGAAGGCAAAGGCTAAAGCAGAGGGGTTGTGGAACCTCTTCTTACCCAATAGTGACTACGGCGCCGGTCTGACCAACCTGGAATATGCACCGCTGGCAGAGATAACCGGCAGAGTTGCTTGGGCTCCTGAAGTCTTTAACTGCAACGCCCCCGATACTGGCAATATGGAGATTCTCGCGCAGTTCGGTACGCCGGAACAGCAGCGTCAGTGGCTCCAGCCGTTGCTCGACGGTGAGATACGTTCGGCCTTTGCGATGACTGAGCCGGAGGTCGCCAGCTCTGATGCGACCAATATTCAGCTCACCATCCGTCGCGAGGGTGGTGATTACGTGCTGAGTGGGCACAAATGGTGGATCTCCGGCTCCGCGCGCCCTCGCTGTAAGATTATGATCGTGATGGGCAAGACGGCTCCCAATAATCCGGATATTCACCGGCAGCAGAGTATGGTTCTTGTGCCTATGGACACGCCGGGTGTGACGGTGGTGCGTAACCTCCCGGTGCTGGGCTATGTAGATAACGAGGGCCATTGTGAGATTACCTTTGACAATGTGCATGTTCCCGTGAGCAATCTGCTGGGCGAGGAGGGCGGCGGCTTCGCAATCGCCGAGGCACGGCTGGGGCCGGGACGCATCCACCACTGTATGCGTTGCATTGGCGCTGCCCAGCGCGCGCTTGAGCTCATGTGCAAGCGTGTCTCGACGCGCGTCGCTTTTGGCAAGCCGCTCGCCCAGCAGGGTGTGGTCCAACAGTGGATCGCGGAGTCGGCGTTGGAGATCGAGCAGGCACGCCTGCTGACCCTCAAGGCGGCATGGATGATCGATACGGTGGGTAAGAAGGCCGCGCAGAATGAGATCGCAATGATCAAAGTCGTTGCACCAAGTCTGCTGACACGTGTTGCCGACCGTGCGATACAGGCGTTTGGTGGCGCCGGAGTCAGCGATGACTTCCCTTTGGCCAGTATGTATGCACATGGTCGTACTCTGCGCCTGGCCGATGGGCCGGATGAAGTGCATCTGCGCTCTATCGCTCGCTCCTACCTGCGCCAGTATGGCCAATAGCACCTAGAGACAGAAGGGAGAAGCGCGTGGCACTCGACACATTCACTGGGGCTGTGGCTGTGATCACTGGCGGAGCCAGCGGTATCGGGCTTGCGACGGCGCAGGCGCTCTACGGGCAGGGTGCGCATGTTGTTCTCGCCGACATCAACGAGCACGGGTTGCGGCAGGCGAGCCAACAAGTCCGTGAGCGCAATCCGTCATCAACCGCGCAGGTGATTACCATCAAGACTGACGTGACGGACGAGGGGCAGGTGCAAGAATTGATGCGCCAGGCCGCCAGCGTGAACCAGCGTATCGATCTCGTGGTGACGTCTGCAGGCGTTGGGCGCGGCGGCTTGATAGATGAGTTCAGCGCGGCGGATATGCGTGGCATGATGGATATTAACTTCATGGGCACCTTCCACTGCGTGCGTGCTGCGCTGCCGGTGATGCGCCAACAGCAGCGCGGCCACTTTGTCTTCCTCAGCTCCGTAGCGGGCAAGCTTGGCGCGCCGCTGCTCTCGGGCTACTGCGCCACGAAGTGGGCGGTGCGCGGCTTCTCGCATGCGCTGCGGATGGAGCTCTATGGGACGGGTATCGATATTACGACTGTCTATCCGGCATGGGTGGATACGCCGATGGTGCACCAGGAGGGCATCCAGCAGCTGGGGGGCGTGGAGGTGCTGCTGACTGCCGAGCAGGTGGCGAGCGAGATCCTCCGCGCGGTGCGCGAGGGACTGCACGATCTGACGCTTGCTCCCAACCAGGATATCGCCTTTATCATCGACCTCATGCAGCGCGATCCGGATCAGGCTGAGGCGCTGGGCGGTCAGGCATTCCGACTTCGCCTACAAGGAGCTGAAGGCAGATGAGCGAGCAACAGATAACCGATCAGGCACAAGTGGTTCGGCCTGGTGCGGAACTCGATGTGCCGAGGCTCACTGCGTATCTGCACGAGGCACTGGCGCTCCAAGTCGATCTCCCGGTATCCGTTGAGCAGGTGGTATTTGGCTTCTCGAACCTGACGTATCGTGTGTACATAGGCAATCTCGATCTGATCTTGCGCCGTCCGCCGGTCGGAGCGCACGTCAAATCGGGCCACGATATGGGGCGTGAATTTCGTGTGCTTTCGGCGCTGGCTCCGATTTATCCCTATGCGCCACGGCCGCTCGCCTTTTGCGATGATGACTCGGTGATTGGCGCACCGTTCTACGTCATGGAGCGAGTGGAGGGGGTGATCTTGCGCCAACCCGTGCCACAGGGGGTTGAGCTCACGCCTGAGGTGATCCACGCGGTCTCTGCCTCACTGATAGATAATCTGGTGACGATTCACTCCTTGGACTGTTCGACAGGCGCGTTGAGCGAACTGGGCAAGCCAGAGGGCTATGCGCAGCGCCAGGTGGGCGGTTGGATTGAGCGTTACGCGCGTGCGAAGACCGACGACATTCCTGATCTCGATCGGGTGGCGGGTTGGCTGAGTGAGCGTATTCCAGCGCATACGGGCGCTGCGCTGATCCATAACGACTACAAGTATGACAATGTCATCCTCGATCGCGCTGATCTCTCGCAGATCCGCGCGGTGCTCGACTGGGAGATGTCGACGCTTGGCGATCCGCTCATGGATCTTGGCACTACCCTCGCCTATTGGGTGGATCCTGATGACCCCGAGCACCGTAGCGGCGGTCCACTGAATGACCGGTTGACCTCGCTGCCGGGCAATATGCGGCGCGCCGAACTTGCCCAGCGCTATGCTAAGCGCAGCGGTCGGGATCTGGGTGATATCGTCTTCTACTTTGTGTTTGGCTTGTACAAGAACGCGGTGATTGCGCAGCAGATCCATGCTCGCTATGTGCTTGGGCTGCTCCCTGACACGCGCTATGGACAGTTTATGCCTGCTATCCGGTCGTTAGGTGCAGTCGCCGTGCGCGCAATCGAGAAGAACCGTATCGATCAGTTGGGGTAGTGGCATAATGGTCCCATCCGGCA
The DNA here is from genome assembly GCA_036383155.1 of Ktedonobacterales bacterium. GTDB lineage: Bacteria > Chloroflexota > Ktedonobacteria > Ktedonobacterales > JADMIN01 > DASVOW01. The sequence goes on along the minus strand of DASVOW010000929.1, from coordinate 7,639 downwards.
GTTAGAGCCGCCATCTGCTTGATGGCGGCTCTAACTGTTTCGGCGACGTGAAAGAGGCTCGGCAGAGCTCTAACTCTTTGCCGCGGGTGTCTTGACGACGATGTTGTTGACGACGCCACGTACACCGGGGGTGCGCTTGGCGAGGTCTTCGGCCTGGTAGCGTGTCTTGGAATCGGGCACATCACCATTCAGGATGATGAGGGCGTGTTCGCTCAGAACCTGGATGTAGTCGAGATTCTTGGCGGCCAGCGCCTGCTCGACCTTCTCCTTGAGGTCTTCGATGTAGAGCAGGTGATCGGCAACTTCTACTACGCCGGGCGTTGCCTCCAATGCACGGCGGATCTGCTCGCCGGTCGTCGCCAGGTCTACCCGACCGTAGACTGACACCCGCCCAGCCTCGACCTCAAGAGTGATGCCGTGACGGGCATAGGGTCCGTAGGAGTAGAAGCGCGCGGTGTTTTGTACGGCGAGCTCAAGCGCGTCTTTTGCCTGGCGTTGCACTTCCTCGTCGGGGAGGTACTGCGGGAGTGTGGCATATTCGGCAGGTGAGATGCGCAGGTCAAGCGCGGCCTCGGCGCGGTCGCCTTGCTCGATGTATTCGCTGAGCACGAGGGCTTCGATAGGCGCAATTGTCACCTGGCGTGTGGAGCCAAGTCCGCTGCCAGAAAGGGCATGGACGACGAGATGTGTGGCGTACTCGGCGCCTTTGTTGTCGAGGTTGACGACACGCACGCCAAGCAGTCCGACCTCTGCTCTGCCACGTTTGCCGTCCTGGAGCAGGCCAAGGGCGGTGTTGTTGGTCAGGACGAATGCGGGCTCAGGTGGTGGGCCCGCAGGTGTTGCTACGTCCTGCGTGACTGGCTCGGCACGCCAACCCGCGTCGGTCATCGGATAGAGCCTGACGGCGATGGTCGTGATATTGTCGGGTCCCTCAAGGGGCTTATTCTTGGGCGGCCAGTGGGGCACGTCGTGCTGGCCGGCTGCCTTGAGGAAGAAATAGCGCACAGATCCACTCATGACCTGCATAAGGACTCCTTCGTAAGGGCGCACGGCCCGTATTTTGCCATATTGTATCGCACTTCATGCAGTCGCGCCAATGTATGCGGCGGTTGAGCGCACAAGAGGCGCGAATATGATGCAGTCGCATCTACCACCAAGAGTTGTGCGCCGGATGATGCGTTCGGCGGCACTTGCGATGCGAGAAGGACAGCCCTGCCATAATGGGCAGCCCTATTATTATACGCCCTCTCGAAAGAGGAGGCATCTTGGGTTGGGTTTGCTGTTTTTCTTGCCGGAGAGTGGCCGGAGAGTGGCCGGAAATGTGAGCGGAGATATGGCCGGAAGGTTTGCCGTTTTTGCCGCGATTTTCGTTTTGTGTGGGCCAACGCTTGGGAGATGCCGGGAATATTGGGGTTCCGGCTCCAAGGCCCAGCGTGTTGCTGTGGCCGGAGCGGTGGCCGGAGATATGGCCGGGATGTGACCGGAAGTGTGGCCGCGTAGTAGTGTGGGCTTTGTATTGCCGCGATTGCACATGGTAGGGTTGGCATATGGCAAGCGCGTGATGTTGCCGGAGATATTGCCGGAATTGTTGCTGTGTGCGGGCGAGCACCTCTGTGATCTCAGTAATTCTGTGACTTTGTGCTGCTGAACACCTGGGGACGAGCTTGCCGATCTTGCCGGAATTGTTGCCGGAGATATTGCCGGAATCGTTGGAGGCCGTCTCTTCTGACTCCAGCAACTCGATAAATGGTAGGCGGACGGCTCCGAATGTTGCCGAATTTATTGCCGGAATCGTTGCCGATTTTTGCCGGAGATATCTGCCGGCAACATCTGGGGAGATAGCTGGTACTGAGAGGACGGGTGGGCGCGAGTAGATCATGGCGAATCCTTTCTTCACTCGTAGGGAGCGCTTACCTGTGTACGTATGCGCTCGACGTAGGGCTGCACAACGTTGCCAGCTTCCTTGGGTGGCGGGAGGCTATATATTGCCCCTTGCTATTATAGAACAAATATTCAATTTTGTCAAGGGGATTAGCATAGGGGGTATCACTGGTTTTCATGTTCTTGCTAGTACTCAGTCCAGAAGAGACTTGGCAGCGGTCGTGTGCTCATGGGCATCGAAGGAGGTGTTCATGCCTACCGCGATGCATTCCCCCACGGCGTCATCTGAGTCGACGTCCGTCATGTCCAGCGACCAGATTGTGCTGTCCGAAAGTGATTGCTCTGGCTTGGAGACCTTCGTGCATTGGGCCATGACAGGGTCAGTCGCGTTGGGAGCTTGCGCTGTGTGCGGCGAACGCCCGGTCCCGAGCCGACAGATGCCGACCCTCGATTTGTAAGAGAGCCACGCCAAGACGCGCCTTGCCTCGGAGGCGCCGGACGGCGTACATTGGAGACATGCTCACACCGGAATCGCTCACGTTACCGCGCGAGATCGCGCGGCCTCTCAGCGGAGCAACACTCAACCAGATCACCATTGGTCGCTCGGGCAGCCAGGTCTACCTCGCGCGTGCAGAAGGTCAGCCGGCGCGCTATCTCAAGATTGCGTCCCAACCGTTCCGCGACGAGCTTGCCGACGAGCGCTACCGTCTGGACTGGCTGCGTGGTCGCCTGCCAGTTCCCGAAGTCCTGGCCTTCGCGCGAGACAACGAGTATTCCTACCTGTTGCTCAGCGAGGTGCCGGGTACAGTGGCATGCGATGCCGCCTTCTCGACGAATATCGCGGCGCTCGTGCAGCTGCTCGCGTCGGGGTTGCGGCAGGTCCACCAGCTCGATATGGCGGGTTGTCCGTTCGACATGCGGCTTGACCAGCGGATCGCGCAGGCCGAGCGGCGCATGCGCGGTGGCGCGGTCGACGAGGAGGACTTCGACGAGAGCAGGCTTGGCAAATCAGTGGAAACACTCTTCGAGCAGCTGCTGAGCGAGCGCCCGGCGGAAGAAGACCTCGTCTTTACCCACGGCGATTTCTGCCTGCCCAACGTCTTGATCGATCGCGCGCACAACCGTGTCTCGGGTTTCGTGGACTGGTCGCGCGCCGGCGTGGCCGACCGCTATCAGGACCTGGCACTGGCGGCCCGCAGCCTCGCGTATAACTTCGGCCCCGGCTATGAGCCGCTGCTGTGGGAAGCCTATGGCATTGATCGGCACGACGCAGCCAAGGTGGCTTACTACCAACTGCTCGATGAATTCTTCTAACGTGCAGGAAGGCGCCTGCTCTGCTTGCTGATGCCGAAGCCGACGTTTCCAGCACTGTGTAATACGACCTCGAGCACGCTGCGCTCACCGACGACAGTGCATGACTTCATGAGCTGATCGCGGGGCAGACACCCTCGCACGCTTGAGTATTGGAGATCCGCCCAGGGGCAGGACAGATCGCGGCGCGGATCGATGCCGCATCTGTGAGTGGCAGACGTTCTGGTCGTGCTGGACCTCTCTCTTGTTGCCCATGAGCATCCTGGGGCTGGCGAGTCTCTTCTGGACTGCGTACTAGCTCGTCATTGAGATTTTTGACCGCAATGGGCCACAACGAGTTATCCGCGTTTGCACGTTCGTTTGTTATGTCAGTGGGACGTTGTGTGTCGTAGGAGGGTGATGGAGGAATTACGATGAAAAGCCTGTCCGAACCTGTCAGTCGCCGGACGTTGTTGCGCGCTGGTGGTGCGACTGCTGCTGCTCTGGCGCTCTGGCCGGCGCTTTCGAGCGCTGAGGTGCTCGCGGCACCGACGTTGGTGGACCCATATAGCGGTTCTATTCCTTTTGTGTGTCCGCTTCGCTGGAAGACCTATCAGAGTCCTGTGCAGAACAACTGGCATGCTTCGCGGGAAGGACAAGTGTATGAGTGGAGCCATCAGGGCTCCTCGACGGTTCGCGCGCATGATGGGGTGGATGTGTATCCCCGGTCGTCTGCACTACCCACTGTGTATGCACCACTCACGGCTAAGATTGCCGCGGTTTGTTCGCGGTCTGACAATACCCTCTCGGCAACAGTCAACTATCAAGTGAGTGCGACTACTCCACCGCCATGGGACTACAGCAATGGCATAGATAACGTCGCCAACCTGCCACTCTATGGCAACTTCGTCTGGCTCTACAGCACTGACCCGCGCAGCGCGGGGTATTTTGTCTTCTTCTGCCATCTGCAGAACGAGCCTACTTTGCGGGCGCTTGCACCTGACCAGACTGTGACTACTACGACAGCGCTCGGCGTAATGGGTGACACCGGCAACGCGCAGGGCACGCCACAACTTCATGTCGAGGTACATTATCCCAGTGGCAACACCTTTGCCTGCACGCACTGCACCCCTACTAAGACCGTGACGTCAATTGATCCTTTCAATTCGCTGGCTAACGCTACAAGGCGCTGAGTTGTGTGGCGCTAGCCTGCGATACATGCTCTGCGGCTATCTAGCAGGTATGAGCGTGTTGAAGAACGAGCATTCACCGCCGCCAGGAAGTCGACATTATTTGGTTGGCAGGGGCCATCACCGCCAGCCAAAAGGATAGCGATATGACAATACCTGGGGCGACCTCAACTGTTGCCCAGTAGGGAACGGACGGCTGCGGCTCAGCGCTGGCCGTCCCCTGTGGCTGCGCCCTCGGCTCCCTCGGCCCCCTCGGCGTCCTCGCGCCGCAGCAGGCCCACCAGCACCCCATCGGGCGTCGTGACCGGAAGCGCGTCCACCCCCCGCACGCGCATGCGCGCCCCCGCCTCACCGGCCGGGACGTCCGGGCGGTAGGTAGTCGGGCCGGCCTGCATGACCTGCTCGGCGGTCGCCGCCGGGTCGGCGCCCAACTCCTGGCGGCGCAGCAGCCCCAGCACCACGCGTCGCTCGTTCACCACCACACAGGCAGCGAAGCCCGCCGCCTGGGCTCGCGCCTGCGCGTCGGCCACCCGCTCCGCCAGCCCGCACGTCGGCGCGTCGCGCCTGGCCACCTCGCCGACCGTCGGCACCTGGGCCAGCCTGCCCGCCCGCGGCAGCCCCCAGGCCAGCCAGTCCTCCTCCCCGGCGGCATAGTCATATACCTCCGCGAAGCCCAAGCTCTCGAGCCGCCACGCGGCCCGCGGGCTCATGTCTCACTGCAGGTCGTAGCAGTACACGATGACGGCGCGGTCCCGGCGGAGCTCCGCGACCGACGCCGCGTCGAGGGTCTTGATGAAGCGGTTGATCGCCCCCGCTAGGTGCTCCTCGGCATAGTGCTCTGGCGACATCACGTCGACCAGCTGTGCCCCGCGCGCCAGCAGTGCGCGCACCTCGTCCCGCGTGATCGTGGTGGGCATGTCAGTGTCTCCTTTTATGCTCTTCGGTTGCTCTTCGGTTGCTCGCCGTGCCCTCGACGGGAGGGCAGGGGAACGGATGTTCGCCCCCGGATCCGCTTCCCTCGCTCTGCTGGGCACTGCATCGGCAAGAAGCGGGGGAGCAGCATGCCGGCGGCCACCCTGGGGTGCTGCCGTTCTGTCTCTGCGCGGCCCCAGCACGGCGGCGAACAGCAGGCAGCCTAGTTACCCCTCACTGGAGGAGCCACCCCCTAGGGCCGCACGATGCGTGCCTGTACTCCGTCTCAGGCCCAAACAATAGCCCCACCCGGCGGCCTATGCCACCGCCGCTCGCCGCGCGGGCATACGCCACCGATTTCGTCGACGCCTTACTGAACAGGAGTGTGGCCCGAGGGCAAGAAATGTGAGACGCCCTGCGAAGTTTACGCCGCCTCTTTATCTGTATCTCGGCCGATCCTCGTTATGAGATGACCTTTAGTGATCGGCACGCGAGAAGCGGTTCAGGCGGAAGCGGTCGAGTGGGAACTGCGGTGATGTGTCGAGGGCGAGAGAGGCGAGCAGCTCGCCAATGAGCACGCCGAACTTGAAGCCATGGCCGGAGAAGCCGGAGCCGATCACGATTTTGTCACTATCAGGATGCTTGTCGAGGATGAAGTCTTCGTCGGGGGTGAGGTCATACATGCAGTGATCGAAGGTGGCGAGGCGAGCATCGGCGGCGGAGGGGATGACGTCTCGCAGGAAGGCGCGCACCAACTCTAGCTCGGCTTCGTCGGGCGAATAGGGGATGTTGGGGTTAACTGTGGCGCCGAAGTCGTGTGAGGCGGCTTTGAACCAGCCTTGCCCGTGAAGCGGGAAGCCGTAGTAATGCATACCGGCGAGGAAGACAGGGAATTTGCCGACGGCGAACTCGTCGGGCGAGACGCCTTCGAAGTAGCTGATTTGCTGGCGGGTCGCGCGGACGGGGAGTGACAGGTCAGGCAGTACATCATGCACCCAGGGGCCAGCCGTCACGACGACGCGGTCCACCGTGAGCGCGGAGCCATCTGCCAGCAGGACGCGCGCGCCAGCAGCTGTAGGCTCGACGCGCACTACATGGACGCCTTCGCGCAGGACGCCGCCAAGGGCGCGGAGACGGTCGGCTAACGCCAGGAGGCATTCGGTGGCGTGGAGCATGCCGCCAATCGGGTTGTAGGTGATGGCACCATAGTTGTCGGGGCGAAACTGGGGGAAACGTTGCCGGCACTGCTCAGGCGTCAGGCGTTCGACGGGGAGGTCAGCGGCACGCATGACTTCGTAGCCGGGAAGGGTGTGGCCATCGTCAGGCTGACCCAGGGTGAGCACGCCGGTTTGGGTGTAGAGGTGGCGGCCGGTCTCGCGGGCTAACTGGTCCCAGAGGCGGAGGCTGCGGGCTACCATGCGTGTGTAGATCTCAAGCGGGCCGTATTCGTGGCGGATGGCGCGGCTCAGGCCATGAGAGGAGGCCCAGTCGTGCGCGAGGGTGAAGCGTTCGAGCACGGTAACGTCGGCATCTTGAGCCGCGAGGGCGCAGCCGGTCGCCATACCCATTACACCGCCGCCTACTACGAGGACGCTGAGCTTTGCCATTGATCTACCTCTCACTCGCTATTCTGCCACTATTCCGGGCGTTCACTCTATGCGCTCATTCTACATCTTCCTGGCTTTCCCGAGTGATGACGACCTGGTAGACGGGATTATTGTAGTCGCTGGCAAGCACTGATACGGGAATCGGCGGGTGGTCAGGCGCCTCGGGGCGGGTGACAGTGCCGGTGCGGCCGACGTGGGTGTGGCCGCTGATAACGGCGCGCAGCTTCTGTGATTGCAGGATGCGCTGGCCCAGGGTGAGGTTGCCGAAGTAGGCGTTGCTGAAGCCCCAGCGGCGGTCGGCGGGCTTGCGGGCCATTTGCACGTCAAAGAGGGGGACGTGGGTGACGGCGATGATGGAGGAGATAGCAGAGTCGGCTTCGAGCTGAGCGAGGCGCGCGCAGAGCGCGTCGCCGACACGAGTTGCGAACTCGGCATCGGTCCACGGCCAGTCGACGTATTTGGCGTCCAGATTGTAGTGGCGTTTTTGCGCGGCGAAGTATTCGGGTGGGTGTGAGGGGATGGTAGGGTCAACGGCGGAATAGTCGTACCAGGCAATGGAGCCGACGACGGCTACTCCGTCCTGCTGCCAGATGGCGTCTTCGAGCCAGAGCATGCCGGCGTCACGCACGGCCTCAGGTAGATGGCGCTCCCAGAGATCCTGGCTGTGATGGCCGCGTGCCCATACGTCGTGATTGCCGGCGAGCACGGCGACGGTTCCGGGGAGGCGCGAGAAGAGGCTCAAACAGGTGCGGACGTTTT
>DASVOW010000928.1:0-2086 GCA_036383155.1 Ktedonobacterales bacterium | reverse complement strand
TCCATGCGTGCCGCGCTTGCTGCAATTGGTTCGTGGCGCCGTCTACAAGACGATGACGAGTTTTCAGCTCTCGACCGTATCCGGCATGAGAGTACACCAACTCCTCCCATTGATCTCGGTGATCTATGAGAAAGTATTTGCTCGACAACGGACCACTGGTAGGGCTACTCAAAGGTCGTCCTGGCGCAGAGCGGCTATTCCGTCCCTGGGTTCTTGCTGAGGAGGCTGCCACCAGCCATATCGTCTACGGCGAGGCGATTGAGTATATCAGAAGCGATCCAGCATACGCTGAACTTACTGACGTTTGCGTAGAGGGCGAAAGAGATGATAGACTGGCGGCGTGAGCACGAAGACGACCCGGCTCGATTGCGCGGAGGGCGAGATACGTGGACGACCTGAGGATGCTTCGGTGCCCATCGGGACGGAGACTCGCCGCTCAGTTCTCGGGCGATCTCGATGGGAATCCGGTGCTTTTCTTCCACGGCACGCCGGGCTCGCGGTTGTTCGTTCCTCCAGAGGAGATCTCCCGGCAGGAGCACGCGCGGATTGTTACCGTCGACCGACCCGGCTATGGGCTCTCGGATGCGGCACCCGCTGAAGTGACGACGGTCGCGGCGGTGGCGAAGGACATTCTCTCAGTTGTCGCGGAAGAGGTGGGTGTCCCGATCGCGGTCGTCGGGTTCTCAGGCGGCGCGTCGTACGCTCTCGCTTGCGGAGCGATGGGGCCTGGCGACGTCACCCGTGTGGCCGTAGTGTCAGGCGACGCGCCTCCGCAGCTCCCTCCCGAGCCGTCCGAGTTGTCGGAGAGCGAGGTCGAGTTCGTGCAGCGAGTCCGTCGCGACCCATCGTCAGGCACGGAGCTCCTGATGCCGCACGCGCGGGCCTTCGCCATCGACCCGCTCGTGTACCTGACCAAGCCGGTCGATGGCGCCGATGCCGCCGTACGGGCCCGACCTGATGTACGAGAGCTCCTGGAGCGAAATGCCCGCGAAGCGGGCCGGCAGGGATCTTCCGGCCTGGTCATGGACTGGCTTCTCGAGATCCTTCCTTGGGGCTTCGAGCCCCGCGAGATCGAGCGACCGGTCGCCGTGTGGTACGGGACGGCCGATCCGGGACCTGCGCCACGTGCAGCGTCACGGCTGCTCGGCGAGATCCCGCATTCCTCTGCCTATCCCGTCGAAGGCGGAGGTCACGAACTCGTCTTGACGCATTGGCGCGAAATCCTGCGCTCGCTCCGGACTGGCGGACAGGCGGGTTGAGGCGCGAGTGCGCTGCCTGAGGTGCGGCGGCGCAAGCCGCGAGTCTAATGCTTTGTGCAAGGATCAATAGGATGGATCTGCGTGCATTGTTAGGTGAGGTAACACCATACAAGCTGCATACCCAATTCTTGAGCGCTTCGCGGAATTGAGGCGCACGATGCGCAAACCCTACGGCCCAGGCTTGATCGGGGACGTAGATACGCTCATAGCGGCGACGGCACTGGAGCATGGCCTGACCGTGGTGACGCTCGACAGCGATTACAACCGAGTGCCGGGGCTTTCGGTGATGCTGCTCACACGTAACATGTTGATGTGAATCGAACGATACGAGGCGGTAGGAGAGGTGGAACTAAGGAGGTGCAGTGGTGATGGTGGGAGCAGGGAGGCAGATGGCGGTGCGGCGGTGGCAGGAGGTGTACCGCCCGGCGGTGCGGCTGGGTGAGCCGGGGAGCGATGGCTTTCACCGGTCGTGGATCATGCTGATGCCGGAGGGGATGTTCCGGCACCCGGAGTATGGGCGGCTGGCGTTCACGCGGCGCAAGCTACTGGAATTCAAGCGGCACTTTGATGCGAAGGTGCGCAAGATCGACATCGCGCTCGACCGCGACCACGACGCGAAAGCTGCGACGGGCTGGCTGGAGCAGGTGGAGTATCGCGCGGCGCGTGACGAGACACCGGCAGGGCTATGGGGCCGCATTCGCTGGACGAGCCTGGGCGTGCGGCTGCTCAAAGAGCAGATCTATCGCTACTTCTCGCCGGAGTTTGGCTCGTATCCCGACGAGGAGAGCGGGCGCACATGGGAGAACGTGTTGATCGGCGGCGCGCTG
>DASVOW010000927.1:0-7841 GCA_036383155.1 Ktedonobacterales bacterium | reverse complement strand
CGCGCACGGCCTGGCACAGTGCCTGCCGCGGATCCCTCCGTCATCTACAACGCGCCACCCCCGCTTGAGTATCGCTTCTGACTATTACTTCCCGCCTTCTTCTGCCGCTTGTTTCAGCGACTGCACGAATTGCGGCACCTTGGGAGTTGTCGAGTCAGATCTCGATAGTGAGGATAGAGCCATACATAGCAATGTGTCACAAGCGTCGCTTGAGCGCGTGTTAATTGGGAGCGCTAGTAGGCGCAGACATCACAATATGGGAGGGTAGGTCTTGTGTCATTGGCGGCATGCTGTGGACCCGACGCAATGTTCATCACGCAAAGATCGATCTTTGTGTGGGGCGTTGTCGGCGTCGCCTGCGGTGTCATGCTGGTGGTGGAGGCAATTGCTATCGCAATTCTCTTGCGCAACACAGAGCGGAGGTTCTGGCGGCGCAAGTTTGTCCTCGCAGCCACCGCCATTGGGGCGAGTATGGTGATCGGTGCGTGGCAGGCGTTTGGTGTGTATGACACATTGCGGGACGCGGCGAATCTGACGCAGAGCGACTTGTTGACCATCTCGCAATGGGAAGGCTTCGGCAATCTCGCGCTGTGCATCACGATCACTCTGCTGTTTGTGGGCGCATCGTATGTGTGGATGGCGCGAGATTAATCCAAAAGTAACCCACCCCTCAGCATTCTCTAAGGCAGGGAGCGCATTATAGAGTCGGGTGCGCTCGATAAGGCATGAGACAGACCGACACCGGCAACACGCGCCGGAGCCGCCCGAGGTGGAGTGGAGGAGCATGAGCAGAGAACAGATGCCTGACGTGCCGCAGGAAGGGTGGGGCGGGAGCGGCGAGCCAGCGCCGCGCCCACTGGTGACGCCCGATTCCGACGACACGCCGACGAGGCTGCTGGGGTCCACCTTTAACAATGAGCTGACGACGGCGTATGGGCAGGGAAGCAGCCTGCCACCCATCACCACCCTGCCGCCAACGTCACAGAGCGCGCCGGGAGTGGGGCAGCCTAAGCGCGGACTTTCGCGGCGTGCGCTGCTGATCGGTGCGGGGGCAGGCGCGGTCGGCGTGGGAGCTATCGGCGCGGGCGCGGGCTTTTTCCTGACGAAAGGTAACCAGCGCGCGGGGATCCCTAATGTCTTCGCGCAGGACGCGGGCAAGATCGGGCATTTGCTGCGGCGGGCGGGGTTTGGGCCATCGCCAAGCGACATAGGAACGTACCTCGACGCGGGCGTGCAAGGGTCCATCGATCTGCTGCTCAAACCGGCATCCACGCAGGATGATCTAGATGCTCGGCTGAAAGGCTTGAAACTCGACTACAGCAAGCCGGAGGATCTCGTGCGCTGGTATCTGCTGCACATGATCTACTCAAAATGCCCGCTGCAAGAGAAGATGACGCTTTTCTGGCATGGCGTGCTGACGAGCAGCTTCCGTGATGTCGGCGGCAAGAAGAATTACGCGCTGATGGTGCAGCAGAATCAGACGCTGCGCGAGAAGGGGCTGGGGCGCTTCGACGATTTGATTCGCGCGATCAGCGTCGATCCGGCGATGTTGTGGTATCTCGACGGGCGGCTCAGCACCGGCGCGAATCCGAATGAGAATTATTCGCGCGAGCTCATGGAGCTTTTTACCCTGGGTATCACCGACGCGAATGGCAACCCCAACTACACTCAGGATGACGTCCACCAGGGGGCGCTAGCCCTGTCGGGCTGGACGATCGCCGGGGGAAATGGCGTTTTCGTCAAGAAGCGGGCGTACCATGGGAGCGTGACGTACCTCGGGCACACGGGCAACCTCGGGCTGGACGATGTGGTCAAGATCGTCTGCGCGCATCCGGCGACGGGGCGACACATTGCCTGGCGCATGTGGAGCTTCTTCGTCTATGAGAACCCAAGTGACGGCGATCTGCGGCCGTTAGTGGACGCCTATTACAAGCAGGATCACAGCATCAGCGCAATGGTGCGGGCGATGCTGACCTCACCGGCGTTTTTTGGCGAGAAGGCATACCGCGCACGCATCAAGAGCCCGGTGGAGCTGGTCGTCGGGGTGGTTCGCGGACTGGGGCTGGAGACCGACGGAACGGGGTTGCCCGCGCTCTTGCAGACGATGGGGCAGACGCCGCTCGATCCGCCGAATGTGTCGGGGTGGGACGGCGATAAGGTGAGCGCGGCCTGGCTCTCGACGCAGACGTGGATGGCGCGCGTCAACTTCATCAATCTGCTGCTCGCGGCGGCCTCCGGTAGTGCGGTTCGCAATGGGAAAAGCAGCGGAAAGGCCACTCCCGACAAGAGCGTCATTCAGCAATTGATTACGTCGCGGAGCATTGGCAGCGCGAACGCATTGGCGGATTACGTCATCGCCGCGCTGCTCGACAACACGCTGGCCGCCGACCGCCGTACGGTGCTGCGCGAGACGCTGGCACAGACGGCACCTGACAACGGCCCGGCGTTCACGCTTGCGGGTGGCGCAAGGGTTCCCGCAGCGCATGTGCGCGACATGCTCTACCTGCTGATGTCGATGCCCGAATACCAGATGAATTGACACGACGAGACACGACGAGACACGACGAGACACGACGAGACGCGAGGATAGAGGACGAGGGATGAGCATGCAATTTACACGCAGGGCGATGATTCGCGATGGGCTGCTCGCCGTGAGTGCGGGCATGATCATGCCGTCAGTCTTCGCGCGCGCAGTGCGGGCGGCCTCGAACGCGGCAGAGGAAGGATCGACCTGGGCACAGGCCGCACAGGGGCGGACGTTGATCGTCGTGCAGATGGCTGGCGGCAACGATGGGCTGAACACGATCATTCCCTACACGGACGGGACATATTACCAGGCACGCCCAAGTATCGCCATCAAGCAGCAGGATGCGATCACGCTTGATAGCCGGCTGGGGATGCATTCTTCGCTGGCGGCGCTCAAGCCGCTGTGGGCGGCAGGCAAGCTGGCGGTGGTCGAGGGGGTAGGCTACCCGAACCCCAATCTGTCGCACTTCGCCGCGATGGATATCTGGCAGACGCTCGATCTCTCCGGCAGGGGCGGCACGGGCTGGCTTGGCAAGTATGTCGCGGGGCTGGTGGATAAGGATGGGCACCCATTCCAGTCGCTAGCGGTGGGAACCGCATTGCCAACGGCGCTGCAAGCCCTGAACGCGGACGTGCCGGTGGTCTCTGATCCCAAGACGTACCAACTGCAAGCGGACTCCGGTGGGAAGCGCGAGATAAGCGCGGCTGAGGCACGGGTACAGACGCTACTCAAGCTTTACAATACGTACCCCGATTCGGCGCCCTACGCAGCGCTGCTCGACGCCACGGCGCAGCACGCGGTGGAGGGATCGAAGAAGCTGCAGAGCATCGCCGCGCAGTATAGGCCAGCGGTGAAGTATCCCACGACGAACTTCGCCAAAGGACTGCAGGTATTGGCGGAGGTGATCGTGTCGGGGTTGGGGCTGCGCGTCGGCTATGTGACGTTGGGAGGCTTCGATACACATGGAGAGCAGGCCAAGCGTCACGCGACATTGCTGCAAGAGCTGGCGGAAGGACTGGCGGCATTTATAGGCGATCTCACGGCGCACAACGCTGCCGACAATGTGGTGGTGATGACGTGGTCGGAGTTTGGGCGGCGGGTGGAGGAGAACGCCAGCCAGGGAACGGATCATGGAGCGGCGGCGCCGCTCTTTGTGCTCGGCGCGCCCGTGCAGGGGGGCGTCTATGGTGAGCCGCCAGACTTGAATGATCTGGATCACGCGGGCAACATCAAATTCACCACTGACTTTCGCTCGGTCTACGCGACGGTGCTGGATCGCTGGCTCGGCGCGCCATCGGCGGCGGTGCTCGGCAGCAGCTACGGCGAGCAAAATTTCTTGCCCGCGCCGGCATAGTGATGTCTGCACGCTGGCCGATGGCAAGGCAACCCACTCTGGCACAGGGCATGCACACATAGTATGGAGGATGGATATTTCCACACATGTACAGCCATGCCCGTATTCCATCAGGAGGCGCAGATGAACTTTCTCGAAAATATCCTTGGCGGCGGTGGCCAGCAACAGCAGGACATTCAGAACTTCGTGCAACGCTTCGAGCAGGGGCCGATTACGGAAGGATATTCCGATCAGGAAGCGCTCGATCGATACGGCCAGGTAGCCGCTCCGTTACCGCCCCAGCAGTATCAGCAGGCGGCGTATCAGGCGTTCAATCGCATGTCGCCGGAGGAGCGCTCACAGTTTGGGCAGTATCTTCAACAGCAGGCACAGCAGCAGGGAGTTCCGTTCCCCGGCCAGGGTGGCAACTATACCGACCCGAACTATCTCTCGCAGATCACGACACAAGTACATCAGCAGCCAGGGCTTCTGAGGCAACTGCTGGGCGGCAGCGCATCGGGAGGTAGCCCGATGGGCGGCGCGGGCAGGCTGCTGAGCAATCCACTGGCGAAGGCTGCACTGGCAGGCATCGCCGCAATGGCTGTCAAGAACTTCACGCAGCAGCGACATTAAACAACAGCACAGGCGTTCTGAGCCGGGCGGCGGGAGCGGTTGTATCTCATGGCGACAGGTCGTATCGAAGCACGACCTGTCGCCGTTATGTTGTGTGTGTGCCGATGCGGCGCGGGGTGGTATAGTGGCAGACGAGATGCGCTGAGATGTGAGCTAATGATGCGATTCTGAACCGCCTGACACCAACATACCATAACAGCAGAGAGGAGCACATGCGATGGACGCCAAAGCGGGCGCACGTGAAAGACTGAATGCAGCCCAGCAGACGTTAATTGGCCTGAGCCACCGCATCCATGCCAATCCAGAGTTGGGATACGAGGAGGAGAAGGCCTCCCGTTGGCTGGCGGAGGCGCTCGACGGCGCCGGGTTCGCCGTCGAGATGGGCGTGTGTGATCTGCCGACGGCCTTCATTGCGCGGGCAGGATCGGGGCCGCTGCACCTCGCGATCTGCGCTGAGTACGATAGCCTGCCCGGGATCGGGCACGCCTGTGGCCACAACATCATCGCGGCGATGGCGGTCGGGGCAGGTCTGGCGGCCGCGCAGGTGGCTGACGAGGTAGGGCTGACGGTGAGCGTTATCGGCACGCCGGCTGAGGAGGTCGGTGACGCCGGGGGCAAAATCCTGCTGCTGGAGCGCGGCGCATTTGAGGGAGTGCATGCGGCTATGATGGTGCACCCGGCACCGCTGGACATAGCCATGCCCAAAATGACCGCGGCGGCGCTCTTCGAGGCGCGCTACACGGGCAAGGAGGCGCACGCCGCCGCGTATCCCGAGCTGGGCATCAACGCGGCGGACGCGCTGACAGTGGCGCAGGTGGCGATTGGGCTGCTGCGGCAGCACATCCGCACGTCCGACCGCATCCACGGCATCATCACGAAGGGCGGCGATGCGTTCAACATCGTGCCGGCGCACACATCGGCCAAGTATATGCTGCGTTCGCAAAGCCTGGACGAGTTGAAAGAGCTAACACCGCGCGTCTTCCACTGCTTCGAGGCGGGGGCAGTGGCGACCGGCTCGCACCTGGAGATCGCAGGCGGCGACAGGCCGTACGCGCAGGTAGTACATCACGCAGCATTATCGATGCTCTACCAGCGCAACGCCGAGACGCTGGGGCGGCAGTTTGTCGACGCGCCAATGGCGGGCTCGACGGACATGGGCAACGTCTCGCTGGCGATGCCGGCGATTCATCCGATGATCGGGATCAACTCGCTGCCGGCCGCGAACCACCAGCCGGAGTTTGCCGCGCAGTGCGCGACGCCCGACGCCGACCGGGCGTTGCTGGATGGAGCGCTGGCAATGGCGTGGACGGCAATCGACGCGGCGACGGACGACGCGCTGCGAGCGAGTCTGATTGCGCAGGGGTGACTTCGGCCGCCAGAGGCGTGCTATGCAGGTAGGCAGCGGGCACGTATCGACAGATCGGTGAGGGCCGGCACAAAGGTGTGCCGGCCCCGTTGCATCTTCTGAAAAGATACAAATAGATGATAGTGGTCATGCCTGCTGTATGGCGTCTAGCTCGGCGGCGCGCTGCTCCGCCTCGGCGACCAATTCTCGCACCTGCGACTGCTTCTCACGATGCCAGATGTTCTTAAACATGAGCGATAGTCTCCTAGTTGCTCCTCGGCCATTCATAGCTGTCGCGCCTGTTTGCTACCCCATTAGCATATCGCACCTGGCAAGGGGTAGTAGAGGCATAACCCGGTACATTTCGTGCTGCAGTGCGCTCTGTTGGGTTTGCGCTAGACGACGGGAGGACACCATGTCTGTTACTTATAGCTATCAGGGACCGAGCGGGGTAGTGCCGGAACTGACGCGGCAGAAACTGATCGCCTTCGAGGGGATCGAGAGCGAGTTTATCGAGAGCTTCCAGTACAAGGAGGCTGTGCATGGGCAGCAACGCTTCGAGAAGCTGTCTATCGCCGATTCAGTTCGCTATCTGCATGCGCTCTGGGTCTGCGAGCGCAAAGATGCGCTGCTGAGCGTCCCATACTCAAAGGCGCGTTACGAGGGACGGCGTTGCCTGGAGCTGCTGCGCGAGTGGCAGAAGTCGGATAGCTCCTCGGTGAAGGTGGTGGCGTTCCTGCACCGCAAGCTCGATATGCTGGAATTCGCGGAACTGACGCGCCAGGTGGATGAGGCGCAACAAACGGGTAAGCGCGATGTGGCCGAGCGGCTGATCCATGGACGCATGATCCTGCTCAATCGCAACTTCAATCTATTGCAGATGTTGGATGCCATCTTCTCGACTGGTCCAGATGAGATGAGTGAGCATGTGTTGCTCGCCTGCCATCACTATGGGCATGGGCCGGAGCAAATCGAGCAGCAGCTTGCGGAGATGCAATCGCGGCTGTATTCCTGGGCGCCACATCCGGCGCTGGCTCGACGCAATATGGAAGTAATGAACCACCTGGGCGTCAGCGTGACCGAGAACGCGGCGGATCGCCCCGGCAGCCGCACAGACCGGGTTGCACCACCTACCTTGCCACAGCCGGCCTATGCCGAGCAGACGATCGTGGGTGAGATCACGTTTGCCACGATGGCACATAACAATCCCGCTGGACTCGCGCTGGCAGTGCCGCCGCTCTCGGTGGATGCGCCCGATGTGCCCGAGGGCGAAAATTGGCAAATCTGATCGACAGGCGGAAGCAGTTTCAGCGGAGGGCGTCGATCAATTCGGGGGTATGTGTCTGGATCAGCGCAGTGATTGCGGCGAGGTCTGCGCCGGTGGGCAGCACGAGAGCGATCAGGCCGGCGCGTTCGCCGTGAGCTACACGCCGCACCAGCACGACATACTCGGCGACGGCTATGCGCATGTCGTCCATGATGCCCAGATCGGCGAGGAGCAGAGCGCGGGCGGCAGCCTGGGCCGCACTCGCCAGATGGCTGAACATTCCCGGAGGGACTTCGGGCCTACCAGACCACGCCTGGGCAAGGATGCCTCCCTCCGGACGGAGCAGTGCGACGCCGGATGGTTGCGGCAGCGCAGTGGCAATGGTATGCACCGCGGCTTCGGCGGCGGGTCCGCCAGCGGATGTGAGCGGGCCTGATGTGGGCCGCGGCGGCAGTGGTGGGGAAGGTGGCACAGCAGCGGGCGGCTCGGGCGCAGCAGCGGACGTAGCTGGCGGGTTTGGCTGGCTTGGCGATGACGCCTGGGCAACGCGAGGAGCCAAGGGTGGAACCAGAGGAGCAGAGCTGCCCTGACGGCGGGCGAGCGCCGAGTAGATAAGCTGCGAGAGCGATTGTGTCACGTTGCGCTCGCTACGTCCATCCCATGTTTCGGGCTGTAGAGCCGCACCGCGCGAGGCGCAGAGTGCAAGGAACGCATCATCGCCCTGGAGCGCGCCGGC
>DASVOW010000926.1:0-7141 GCA_036383155.1 Ktedonobacterales bacterium | reverse complement strand
AGCCGCCGAAGGCACGTTCATCAACTTAGACGCCGAGAAGCCGCTGGAGGGCGGTGCGGCGAAGCTCAAAGAGAAGCTGGCGACGCTCGGCTCGATGATCGAAGAGTCGGATGACGCGCCAACCAAAGGCTCATTCGAAGTCTTTGCCATGCTCAGCGAGCAAGTACGGGCACAGCAGGCTGTGGTGCAGCGCCTGATCGCCGAAGACGTGAAAGCCTTCAACGATCAGGTGCGTGCATCCGAGGTGCCCGCCGTCGGCGCATAACGCTCGTCAATTCAGTCCTTGAGGCGTGCGCGCGTTTCGAGTTGCGCGTACGCCTTCTCGACGCGAGCGCTGGCGTGGGTCGCGGCTGTTAGTGCAGCCTCAGCCTGGGCCAGCGCTTCAGCGTCATGCGCTGCCGCGAAGCTCAGCGCGTTCGTCGGATCGAGTGCGCTAAGACGCCAGCGTAGCGCCTCACAGTGCGCCGTCAGCTCTTCCAGAATCGCTTTGCGCCATGCGCCATACCCCAACTCACCCATGCCAGGAGTCGCAGCGATATCAACGAGCGCTGGCCTTAGCACATCCGCCAGATGTTCAGCGCGCTGTCCATACTCCGAAAGCTGATCTACAGTGGCGACGATGGGCAAACTACCATCGCGCGCTTCGCGCTCACCAAATGCCGCCTGCCAGTCATCTACCAGCGTATCCCAGGCGAGGATTGCCTGCTGGGCGCGCTGACGCGCTTTGACAATCGCGGCCACTGCAGAGACAACCGCTGTTCTACCGGAAGTGCGACGGCTGTTGACAGCAGCAGCCAGCGCCGCTTCAAGTGAACGTACCGCCATCAGCATCTGCTCACGCGCTGTGATAGCGTCACTCACACGTTGCTCGCGGTCGAGTGACGCTTCCTCACGCTCCCGCGTATGCGCGGACCCTAGCTTCTCCAACAACTCGCTCAACTGCTCTGCATCAATCAGACGAATGTCCAATCTCGCAGCCATGTCTCGCGCATCCTCAGCCGTTGGTGCTGTCGTCATCAGGACGACACGTGCCCCCTCTGTCCGCAGCGCGGCGGCACGCTGCACCTCCTCACCACCAAGTCCCCACTTCCCTTCAGGCCGGAACGCCGTGGCGACAAACGAGCCATCCGGCCCTGTGCCATGCCAGATCGAGCCAAGCGCACCCAAGCCCACACGTTCGACGCTATAGCCCTCCTGCTCCAACAGCCACGTCACAAATGCCTGCCAGATGTCAGACGTCATCACCTCAAGATGCCGTACGCTCAAAGCATCGCTGTGTGCCACACTGTTATCGAGTGATGCGCCTGATCCGCCATCTCCATCGAGCGCGCGAGCTACCCCATCGCACACCGGGCAACCGCCCGCATGGCGCGAGGAACACGCGGGACAGGTGAGATGCCCGCGCTTGCACAGGGTGCCTGCACGGAGAGGTGCGCCGCATGAAGTGCATACGGGCGCCACGACGTGCGCCCGCCCAAGATCCACCCACAGCGGCATTTCAGTGCCCGACGAGAATTTCAGCGAGACCAGTGCCGCAGGCGAGACGATGAAAGCGACGCTCTCAAGCTGCGCTTCGACCGAGACAGCGTAGATGTCATGCAGCCGCTCCACCTCACGTGTAAATGCTGTCTCGGCGGCAATCGGATCGGACGTCCCTTCGCGCTGCACCCGCTCAAACGTCGTGCGAATATCGTCGAGACGACGTTGAAACTCTCCCTCTGACCGCAGTCGCAAGAATGCTCCACTAGCATCAAGTGATAGCTCTACCATCTTCGTAGCTGCATCATGGGCTGCCGCAAACAATGATGCAGCCTCCTCAACCGGAAGATCCGCAGCCAGGGCAAGCGCGACCGTCTCCAGAGGAAGTGGCTCGACCGCACGTCCGTCGCCACAATCAAAAGCCGCCCGCATCCATTCGTCGCGACGTCCGTGACGGTCGCTGCTGACGACGTGATATGCCAGCTCGACGGCACGTATGTCGGCGTGTCGCACCTCGCTGGCGCCAATGAGACGCCCCATGCCCCGTAGCACGAGACGCCCCTCCCGCAAAGGGCAAAGGCGGCACAGCGCGGGAAGCTCACCATCGTAGCTCTCCACACAGCAGTTGCATCCCTCAGCAGGCTCAACTACTGCCGACCGTGCGATCTCCAGCGGATTCCCAGCCGTCGCCAGGCGCAGCGATGTGATGCGTGCGCGCTCGGAGCTATCGTCTACCAGAGCCGCCAGCGCAGACCCACCCTGCACGAGCAGATCCGTCTGCTCATCGGCGCGCGCGCGTGCCAGAGTCGTCGTGTAGCGCACCGTCGTGCCATCAGTCAGGACGGCTGAGATGAGATCCGCCTCCTCCGCACGAACACGCGCGCCGCGAGCCAAGAGATAGTCACGGGCAAAGCGCAGCAAGGCGTCCCGCAACTCTACCGGCGGCATCGCCAGAGGTTTCGTTGGCACCTCACTACGCGCGACAGTTGCCACCGACGCAGAGGCTGCTGTCGTCCGCATCGCCTCTGCCAGAGCCTCATCTTTCTCCGCCTGCTTTTCAGGCTTGCGCCGCCAGAAGAACAGCCTCATCCAAGGACCCCTTCTGTAAACGACTCGGCCTCGTGCTGCCGATCGCGTGCCTGCTCAAATTCAATTGCAAGCGCCTCCACCTCATGGCTGAGGGCGTCACGGCTCGGGCTACTGAGCAATATATCGAGAATACGATCTTCGAAGTCAATCTCGCCCTCCTGCACCTCGGATAGCACCGTCTCAAGCGCACCAATGGTCATAGTGAAGAGATTGATCTTCTGATAGAGCAGGTGCAACACATAATCGTCGATAGTGTCACGCAGTGCGAAGTTATAGACGGAGACATCCCGCGTCTGCCCCAGCCTGTGAACGCGACCTATGCGCTGCTCAATACGCATTGGATTCCAGTGAAGGTCGTAGTTGACTACGACATGGCAGCGCTGTTGCAGATTCAAGCCCTCGGCGCCCGCGTCAGTAGCGATCAACGTTTCGACACCGCCGGAATTGAAGCGCTCGACCAAACTCTCACGCTCCTCCCTGCTAAGTGCGCCAACATAACATTCGGCGGTGCGCCCACGCGAGACGATCACCTCGCGCAGCCGCGCGGCGGTCTCCAACCGGAGTGTGAAGATCAGCGCCGGCTCAGCGCCGATCTCGTCGAGCATTTCAAGCAACATGCGTTCCTTGGCACTCGCCGCCTGACTACAGCGCTCGGCGAGTTCAAGCAGCGTCTCGCGCTCGTCCTCATGCCGCTCAGCGCGCCGCCGCAGTGAGTGTTCGATGGCGCGCGGCGAACTACTGAGCGACTGCTGCAGCGCCATAATCTCGCGTATGACCGCTCCACGATTGACCTTCGCCGAACCTGTGGTTGAGCTAGCTGCGGACCCGGTGCGCGAGCGCGCTGTGCTTGCCCGCCATGATGGGGGTGGCAAACGGCGATACAATGCTCGAAGATACTCAGTCACGTCTGCGATCAGCGCGTCTTCCTCTGGAGTAGCAGGAATACTGCGGGTATACACGGTGCGCCGCGTGAAGGCAATTTCCGTCTCGGTGCGCCTCGTGCGGCAGGTGACGTCCCGCACAATCGCGCGCAAATCCGCGACGCGCTGCGGGCGAACGATGCGCGCCGTGCCAGGATCGGCGACATACTCTTCTTCAAATTCACGTTGGGTACCAAGTCGCCCCGGAGTAACAAGCTCCACCAGACTATACAAATCGATGAGTCTGTTGGCGACAGGTGTAGCGGTAAGCAGCAAGCGCCAGCGCGCCCGCAACAGTCCGACGCTTCGCCGTCGCTTCGAGTCAGGATTGGCGAGCAAATGCGCCTCGTCGACGATGAGCATATCCCACGGCCGCGAGCCGATACGGTCGAAGGAGCGTACGAACTGCGGTAACGAGCAGATCACACGCTCTTCCTGCTCGAAGCCGCGAAAACGCCGTTCATCTGTCAGCACAAAATCTTCATCGAAACGCTCGCGCAACTCCTCCTGCCACTGGCTAAGCAGCGCCTTTGGTGTGAGTACCAGCGCCGAGCGCACGATGCCACGCAATGCCAATTCCTTATAAATCAGCCCCGCCTCGATAGTCTTGCCCAAACCCACTTCGTCCGCGAGGATTGCAGCAGGCGCTTTTTCGCGAAGCACCTGCTCGACCACATGCAGCTGGTAGGGATGAGGGCGCACACGATCATAGAGGACGCGCGGAGCCAGCAGCGTGTCAAAGGTTGGCGGCACACGCAAGCTCTGGGCATTAAGATGGAGCGCGTACCATCGTGCGGCGGCACCATCAGTTTGCAGTGGCGACTGCGCAAGCTGCGCAATGCGGGCCACAAGATGGTGCGGATCAGAGATAGCGCTACGAACAGGAATTCCTGTTTCTACCGACGTGGTGGTGGGCTTGGAATGTATCTTCACAGGGCCATCCATAATTGTATTGTCCAGCTGCACTGGAGACACTTCTATCGAGCAACCAGTGAATTATATCGCATCTCCTGTGTGATATAATTCACACTCCACATGTAACTTTTAGGGTTGCTTGCACGTAGTACAGATAATAACCGATCACCTCCTCTCGCTGATACACCTCCTCGATGCATAGCAACGCCCAGGACCAACCGTCGACGGAGGGGCAGCAAGGCAGGGTGCGTGTCGCACAGGCCGGCTCTGGAGTGGAGCAGGTTGACGCAAGAGTAGAACTGGAGAGCACCCATGGCAGAACAAACCCAGAGGAGTAAAACAGGCAGAGGTAAGC
Organism: Ktedonobacterales bacterium; assembly: GCA_036383155.1. Classification (GTDB taxonomy): domain Bacteria; phylum Chloroflexota; class Ktedonobacteria; order Ktedonobacterales; family JADMIN01; genus DASVOW01. The sequence goes on along the minus strand of DASVOW010000926.1, from coordinate 2,383 downwards.
GCGGTCCAGTGGCAGGAACACCCGCAGCGCGGCGCGGCGGCGAAGCAGTCAGAGACAAGTACGGCTCCGGGTTCTACTCCGAGATAGGCAAGAAGGGCGGCGATACCGTGAAGAAAGAGCACGGCCCTAACTTCTACTCCGAGATAGGCAAGAAAGGCGGCGAGTCGACGAAGGCGCGACAGGATCCAGACTTCTATGTGCGCATCGGCAAGAAGGGCGGTACAACCAAGAAAGCGCCTCGAAAACGCCCATCGCCCCCTGAGTCATAGCAGCAACGTCGGCTAACTGAACGGGTAGCTAGCTTGAGGCAGCCCCGACCGGCTCTTGCGTGTATGCACCGATTGCCCGGTAGCGGTTGTAACGCTGGTGCAATAACAAATCAATCGGCATGCGCTCTAGTTCAGCCAGGTGTGTGAGGATAGCGTCTTTAACGCTGGCGGCTGTAGCGCGTGGATCACGATGCGCCCCACCAACAGGCTCAGGAATAATGCCTTCGATGAGCTTGAGCGTGAGGAGATTGGGGGCGTCAACCTTCATTGCTTCCGCTGCGGCGGAGGCAAACGAGGCGTCGCGCCAGAGAATCGAAGCAGCAGCCTCAGGCGAAGCGACAGTATAGATCGCGTTTTCAAGCATCAGGATGCGGTCGGCGACACTCATGCCCAGCGCGCCACCACTGCCGCCCTCGCCGATCACAATAGTGAGAATCGGCGTCTTGAGCTGCGCCATGAGCAACAGGCTCTCGCCGATAGACTGCGAAATGCCGCGTTGCTCGTCCTCAAGCCCGACGGCTGCGCCCGCGATGTCGATCAATGTCACTACCGGCATATGGAAGCGCTCGGCCTGGCTCATCAATCGCTGCGCCTTGCGGTAGCCCTCAGGGTGGGCCATGCCAAAGTTGCATTCAAGCTTCTCTTTGGTGTCGCGCCCCTTCTGATTTCCGAGCAGCATCACCGTCTTGCCGTCGAGGCTGGCGATGCCGCCGATGATCGCCTTATCATCGCCAAAGCGCCGGTCGCCGTGCAGTTCGAAGAAGTCATCGCACATGAACTTGATGTAATCCGCCGTATAAGGGCGCTCCCGATGACGCGCAACCAGCACGCGCTGCCAGGGAGTGAGACTCGCGTAGATCTCGCGCATGCGGCGATCCAGCTCCAGCTCGGCCTCGCGCAAATGGGCACGATCTTCAGGTCGCAACTTCTCGCCACGGCGTTGCAGCGCCTGGATGCGCTTATCGATCTCGGCCAACGGGCGCTCGAACTCGAGATCAAAGGCCATAGCGAAACCTCCCGTACATATCACTGCAAACAGTCACTAGCAGACGATATCATTGCGCATAGCACCCGCGCTTTGCCGACGCTTACCCTTTGGCAAGCGCGAGCCGCGACTTCTCCCCAGCATCATACAGGCGTAGCAATCTGCCGATTGTCGCTCGCAAGACGCGTCGATGCACGATTGTATCGATCATCCCGTGCTCCAGCACAAACTCGGACGTGTTGGCATCCTTCGGCAGACGTGTATGCGTTGCTTGCTCGATCACCCGCGGCCCAGCGAAGCCAATCAGTGCGCCCGGCTCCGCGAGGTTCACGTCGCCAAGGAAGGCAAAGCTAGCCGAAATGCCGCCGGTAGTGGGATCGGTCAGCAATGAGATAAACGGTACACCTGCATCGGCGAGTCGGCCAAGAGCAGCCATGGTCTTCGCCATCTGCATCAACGACAGCAGGCCCTCCTGCATGCGCGCGCCACCCGATGCAGAGATGATCAACAATGGAATGCGCTCGTCGAGAGCACGCTCGACACCCAGCGTGATCTTCTCACCTGCCAGCGTACCCATGCTTCCGCCAATGAACCGGAAATCCATCACCACAAGCACGAGCGGCTTACCCTCGATGCGCGCCTGACCAACGACCACCGCATCGTCAAGACCTGTGTTCTGCCGCTCGGTTTCCAGCTTTGCCCGGTATGGCTGCGAACGGCTGACGAACCCAAGCGGATCGGAGACACTCATGCCTCGCGCACACTCTTCGAACGAGTCTTCGTCGACCAGCAGCTTGATGCGCTCGTCTGAGCTCAGGCGGAAGTGATGCCCGCAGCGCTGACAGACTTTGAGATTCTTCTCCCAGTCTTTGCCTACAAGTAGCTCTTTGCAGTTGGGGCATTTGACAGCGAGATTCTCTGGCAAGGAACGCGCAGCCGCAGCCGCCGCATCAGGATGCGCACCGTTCTGGCTTGCCGTTCTCAGCGCGGATCGCGACTCGTCCTTCACCCTACACCCCCTTGTCGCACTGATAAAGGCGCACCGCGCATGCGCTTGACTGCCTACAATCTGTCATTCTATCATGGCGCAGAATGTGTAGCTAGTCAACAGGCAGGCAACCTTTTTACC
>DASVOW010000925.1:0-2012 GCA_036383155.1 Ktedonobacterales bacterium | reverse complement strand
ATACAGCGAATTGTTCGTCAGCACCGAAAACGGTATCCCGGCCGACCGTAGCCTGCCAATAAATTCGTCGGCGCCCGGAATGAGCTGAGTGCCACGCACCAGCACGCCGTCCATATCCATCAGATATGTCTTTGCCTTCTTCGATATGCCCGTGCCGTTTGCCATGTCACTCTCTCCCTCAACGCCGCACAGCGTGCTGGGGCAGGCGCCACGCAATAATGTGCGCCCCACTCCCATGCAATACTGTATGATTGAGATGCCACTATGCAAGCGCATCCGTCACATTCATCGCCCGCAGATTTGGGTCGAATCCGGCCGTTGGCCTCCTGTGGACGATCTCATAGCCGCGACATGAATATCGTGCCTAAATACTGAGAGTGCCACTTGGCGCCACAAATCCTCCACGCCTTCGTTATGATGAGTGTGAAAGGGGAAAGGACGTTCATGCGCTATATGCTTCGCTGGTGGGAGACGCTTGGCCGGCCTGAGCGCATCGTCGCGATGTCGCTCGCCATCGGTGGCACTGTCGCCGTCGCCAACTCCACCGTCTGGGCCATCGCCGTCTGCTATATGACACACGAGAAAACCAAAGCCACGATCGCCGCCGCACAGCACGGCACGACTGTCGCCACGAGCACCACAGCCCCACCCGGCCGCACTGCGGCATTCGACAAATCGACGCATAGTACGCCACCTGAAAACGGCGTCTTCTATACTGGCTCTTAAGCCATCCACCGAGATATTCAGGCCAGCCATCGTCTGCAGAATTGAGGACTTCAGCCCATCATGCCCACTTATCCCAAACGTGCCCGCGTCTACAGATTCCCGTATGCCTCCCAGCTATTCGATGCGCACATCGACGCTATCTATGAGGAGCCTGCCGCTCGCCACACTGATCTCATCGTAGACCTCCAGACCTTCCATGAGCTGGCCGCGCCTGAGCAGCGCGTCGTCGACGGCCGCCCCTACGAGCTGGCGCGTGGCGAATATCACCCCATGCGCCTGCGGTTCACTCGCGCCGCCATACTCAGGCGCACAGGCCAATTCGAGACATTCGAAGATCTGCCCGCAGACGATCATGCGCGCCGTCTCTTCTGCATCCTCCACGCGCGCCGCTATGGCATAGGCAACTCCTACATGCTCGGCACCGCCGCGACTGAACCCGGCGAGCTCCTCCTCAGCGCCCGATCATGCCTGCTGGAAGAGCGGCCAGGACAAGTCCGGCTCGCCGATGCGCTGCGCTCCTGGGCGCGCACGCCCGACACCCCCGCCGGGCTGGTGCCGCATCGCCCCTCGCTCTACCGTCGCTACGGCGGCGACCCCATCGCCATTCATCTTGGTGGGCGCCTCCTGCGCAATCGCCTCTTCATCGGCGGACTCCACCATCAGAGCGGCGACCGGCCCATGGTCGATCATGTGCTTAACCTCTGTGGCTTCGAAAACCCCTGGTGCGGCTGGCATGGCTGGCATCCGCACGATCGCTTTGCCCATAAGGGCGAGATGGCCGCGGGCATGGGGCCAGACGATCTACTCGCCGAAGCCCGCTGGGTCGTCGAGCACCTGCGTTCCGGCAAGCGCGTGCTCGTCCACTGCTACGCTGGCATCAACCGCTCCAGCACCGTCTGTTGCGCCGTGCTGATCCTGCTCGAAGGCCTGACCGCAGAGCAAGCGCTCGCCCGCGTTCGTGAGACACACCCAATAGCGTGGCCCGATCCCTATCACTGGTTCCTCCTGCGTTGGCTCTCCGACCCGGCCAATCACGAGGGTGTCGCCGCCGCATCCGCCGCATCCGCCACTGACCCGGCTGTTCCCACCTCGGCAGTTCCCGCCGACGAAAGCGCCCCTGCCGCTGTAGTCCAGCTCTAGCCACACCACTTCGCCACGCGCGCAGCAGGCATCGCTCTTGCGAGAGAGACCCTACCTGCGGTAAAATCCGGGCGCGGCACAATAGCGCGCCCACCTGCGCCACCTGCCCTCCACTGCATCAGGTCTACAATTTAGCCCGTGAGAGC
>DASVOW010000924.1:0-2507 GCA_036383155.1 Ktedonobacterales bacterium | reverse complement strand
CATGATCGACACAACATTCGATATGCGAGTGGAGTCCCTGCGTGAGTTGAGCGCGGAACGCCGCTCTGCTCTGCTCGGACGAGGACGCGGGCGACTGCGTGAACTGCGCGAGCCCGTCCAGCGCATCCTTGAGGATGTGCGCGCGCGTGGCGATGCTGCGCTGCTGGAGTACGCCAAGCGTTTTGACGGCGGCCGCCTCCAACGGCTGCGCGTGCCTGCGGAGGAGATAGCGGCGGCCCTGGCGAACGCCGATGGTGAGTATGTCAGGGCGCTGGAACAGGCTGCGCGCACCATTGAGGTATTCCACCGTGCACAACTCGACGCGCTGAGCACTGAGCCAGCCGTCGAGACGGTTCCTGGGATCTGCGTCTGGCGTGCGTGGCGGCCCATCGAGCGCATCGGCGTCTATGTGCCGGGTGGGGGCGCGCTCTATCCGTCGTGTCTGCTGATGGCGTCGATTCCGGCGCGTGTCGCCGGATGTGCCGAGATTGTCGTTTGTACGCCGGCGGGGCCAGACGGGCGTGTACCTGCTCCCGTGCTTGCGGCGGCGGCGCTGGCCGGCGTGACGGAGGTCTACGCGATCGGCGGCGTGCAGGCGATTGCCGCGCTGGCCTATGGCACCGAGACGATCCGAGCCGTAGACAAGATCTTCGGGCCAGGTAGCAGCTACGTGGCGGCGGCGAAGGCGCTGGTAGCGAGCGAGGTGGCGATTGACCTGCCCGCAGGCCCATCCGAGGTGCTGATTGTTGCCGACGAGACAGCGAATCCCACTTGGGCGGCGGCGGACCTGCTGGCTCAGGCTGAGCATGGGCCGGAGAGCGCCTGTGTGCTGGTGACGACCGCGCGCGCACTCGCTGAGGCAACGCGCGACGAGATGCGCCGCCAATTGGAGAAGTTGCCAACCGCCGGAGTGATCCGCGAGAGCCTAAGCCGCAACGGCGCCTTGCTGGTGGCCGAGACAATGGATGAAGCGCTGGCCTTCGCCAACGAATATGCCACGGAGCACCTGGAGTTATTGGTTGCGGATGCCGATCAGATGATCGGTCGCGTGTACAACGCTGGATCGGTTTTTCTTGGCGGGTGGTCCGTCGAGTCAGCTGGGGACTATGCAACTGGTGGCAATCACACACTGCCGACAGCAGGTTATGCGCGCAGCTTCGGTCCGCTCGCCATCGAGGCCTTTGGGCGCAAGATGCAAGTGCAGCGCCTTGAGCAATCGGGCTTGGGGCTCATTCGTCGGGCAATCGACACGCTGGCTGCGACCGAAGGATTGCCCGCACACGCGGCAGCAGTTCGTGCCCGATTTGAGGGTGCGGTGAGTGGGGATGTCGCGAGTGAATCGCTGGAAACACCAGTATCGGAAGCACCGGTTGAGGAGCGCGCATGACATCGCACACTTCAAGCGCGGCGCCCACCCGCTATGCCATGCCACCGAGCGTGGCAGACATTGCCGTAAAACTGGGTGTCTCGGTAGCACAGGTCTGTAAGCTCGACGCGAATGAGAGCCCGTACGGTCCGCCGCCTGGGGTGGCAAATGCTCTCCAGCGGCTCCTCGCGCAAGATGCTGCGGCGCTCAGCCCTGGCCGCTACCCAGATGCTTCCGCGACTGATCTGCGCATGGCGCTGGCACGCTATACAGGTGTTCGTTCCGAGCAGATCGTGGTAGGGAATGGCTCCGATGAGCTCGTGGGCTTGCTCGTCGATATGCTGTCTCCTGGGGATGAGGTTGTTGTCTGTGAGCCGACCTTTGGCCTCTATGCTGTGGCGGCAGGCTGGCGTGGTGCGCGTGTGATTGATGTAGGGCTGGAGGACGACTTCACGGTGCCGCGTGACCGTTTGCTTGCGGCCATCACATCCACTACGAAGTTGGTCTTCCTGTGCTCGCCCAACAATCCCACTGGGACGCCATTGGCACGTGAGACGCTGCTGGCAGTGCTGGAGCGCGCGGAGGCGCTGACGTCGGCGCAGGGTGGTCCGCTGGTCGTAGTGGACGAGGCGTACTACGAGGTGAACGCGCTCGGCGGCGGGGAGGCGTGGACCGCCGCGCCGCTGGTCGCCGTGGGGCACCGCCTGGTGGTGCTGCGCACCTTCAGTAAGGTCTTTGGGCTGGCAGGGATGCGCGTCGGCTATGGTCTCTGCTCGCCTGACGTGGCAGCCCGTCTTCGCGAGCACAAGCAACCGTACAATGTGAACATCGCCGGACTACTGGCGGCGCGCGCCGCACTGGATGATTTCGACTGGCTGCGCGAGCGTGCAGCATTGCTGGTAAGCGAGCGCGAGCGCCTGGCACACGAGTTGGCGGCGCTCGACGGGCTGTGTATCTACCCCTCCGCGACGAACTTTCTATTGATTGACTTCGGCGCGTCCGCTCTACGTGAGGCAGTCTGGCAGGCGTTGATCGATCGGGGCATCCTTGTACGGCGACCGGGTGGCGAACGTCTGGCGGGGTGTCTGCGTATTACTGTGGGGAAGCCGGAGGAGAACGACCGGCTGCTCGTGGCGCTGCG
>DASVOW010000923.1:0-3601 GCA_036383155.1 Ktedonobacterales bacterium | reverse complement strand
CCACGACAAACGCCCATGGCGCGAATCCAGCCAGGAGGGAGTAGAGGGCGAAATCGGCCGCCACGAAGACGCCCGTGCGCCGGATGGCTTTCGTCGGCGCCTGCCATGAGGCAGATGCGATCCAGAGGGCTGCCGCGAGGTTGAAGATGAGTCGAAGTACGAGGTAGAGCGATTTGGAGACACCAGCCAGCTGCATCACCTCGGTCAGCATGTCGACCACCAGCCAACAATAGCCGGCACCCTTCGCCCACGCGGGCGCCGGTAGCGCGGCGACCACAGGAAAGACCACCACGTGTTGCGCCAGGGCAAGGTCGCCAATCACAAGTGCCACTGAAGCAGAAGTGGCAAGGGTCGCGTCACGCAAGCTCGGAATAAGATAGGTCACGAGGTGCAGCGCGAACAAGATGGCGGCAGCATAGGCTGCTCTCGAAGCAATAAACGTATTGCGCATGCTGAACGGGTTCACCTTTCTTCACCTGTCGATAGACGCGGCGTCTACGGTGTGTTTCAAAGGTCACACGCGCATAACTGCCTGCCTTCGCAGTGTGTAGAATACCTCATCTATTCGGAATTCGTACAGCCCCTGCATGTATCCTGCTTCGTCTCGCTCCATTGCTGCATATGCTAGTGGAGGGCGTGCATCAGGGTGGCTCTCGCGTCGGTTAGAGAGAGCTCAGGACCGCGTGCGCGGCGCGGTAGCCGCTACCGAGGGCGGCGTGAACCGTGCCCGTGTGGCCGACATCGGTGGCTTCGCCGGCGAAGAACAACGTTCCCAGTACCGGCTCGGCGAGTTGGTCGGGCGCACTCAGGCCGCCGACACGGACGTACGCATACGCGCCGCGTGAGAACGGGTCGGCGCTCCAGTTGTGCAGGTGCCAGTCGTCAAGCCGCGCCTCCAGCACGCGCCGCTCGATGCTGAGGATGCGTGCCAGGGCGTCGAGCGCGTGCCCGGCGATGGCATCGTCGGAGTGTGCGGCGAGGCGGGCGGCGCGTGGTCCGCCAACCCAGCCGGTGAGCGTGGGTGTGAGCAGGGGGTAGCGTGTCCACCAGGTGGACATCACGTCGTCGCTGGTGAAGAGGAACGAAAGCCCCGGCATCTGGGGTAGCTGTGGCTGTTGCGATGCGGGCGCAGCAGATGCGGGCGCAGCAGATGCGGGCGCAGCATCTGTGAGAGAGGATGATGTTGCTACGGATGGCGCCGAAACGGTATCCCAGAAGATGTCGCGGAAGCGCAGATCCACTTTGACGGTGTGGCCCATCTCGAGCCCAGCGATGGCGGCGCGTTTGTCAGGCAGGTCGGGGGCAAAGCGGACGGTCCCAGCGGTGTCGGGGGATGTGTTGCTGTCGAAAGAGGCGGCGAGCACGCCCAGGGGCAGCGTGATGACGGCGGCGCGGGCGGAGATGGTGGTGGCTTGCTCACCCTGCGGGGTGGATGTCGCGGCAGTGACTTCGACGTGGCCGGCTGACCAGCGTAGCTCGCGGACGGTGGTGTTGAGGCGCAGCGTGGTGCGGAAGGGGTCGAGATTGTTGCGGAGCCAGCCGGGCACACGGTCGTAGCCGTCGGTCAGGAAGAACTGGCGATCGCCGTCGATGTGGGAGGCGGCTTCCTCGGTGAGCGCCAGCCAGCGCACGCTGACCCGGTCGGGATAGGCGGCGTCAAAGCCCTGAACGTAGCCGCTGGCGCTCTGTCGGGCAGCGGCCCAGCGCTCACCAGGAAAGTACTCGTCAACGAAGGACTGGAAGCTGCGATCTTCGCCCTTCCACTTGTGCAGCGCGCCAAGGATAACGTCCAGGCTGGCTTCTGGATTGTCGCCTCCATGCTCATTCTCATCATCGCCGTCCTCGTCCTCGTCGTCATCTGACGCGAACAAGTGGTCGCCGTCTGAGACGTACGAGCTGCCAACACGCTCGCAGAGGGTGATGCCCGCCGCCTGCGCGATGGCGAAGGTCTCCGGTGGCCTGCCGTGGACAAATTCAGCCCCCAGCTCGATGGGGAGACCGTCGGCCGAGGGGCGCATGGTGTAGATACGCCCGCCGATACGGTCGCGCGCCTCCAGGATGGCGACGCTGCGGCCATGCAGCGAGAGCGTATGCGCGGCGGCGAGGCCTGCCGCACCCGCGCCGATGACGATCACATCGAAGTCTGCCATGTAGCCGCCTGCTCTCTCTGCCGCTGCTCTCCCCCGGAATGTCATCCTGTGCGAGGGAGGTACTGGCGGCATTGTAGCACGCGGGAGAGATGCAGATCACAGGTTGCTATTTCAGGGTACGAAGGTGGATGCGCGGCTATCTAGCGTGCTGTCAATCGCATGATCAGGCTCGTTTGAACCATTGAGGGCTAGGTGGGCACAGAACGGGAAACAGCGGTGTGAGCGACGCGGCTCGCGCTGCGTTGCCGGCTGCACGCGCTCTGAATTGCGGTAGTAGCGCCGGGTAATGCCATCGGGGCCGACACACTCTCCCAGAAAATTCACGCGGGCGAGATTGCGGTGAATCGCGTGCTCCAGGAAGAACTCGTACTGCGAGAGCGCCGAGCGGATGGCGTCGGCGGGCGCATACATCGCAAGCGTGTGCTCAAATGTCGCCTTCGCCACGATCAACCTCCAGGCGCGCTGCTGCAACAAGCATGATATTGCCGAGATTATAGCACGGATGCTATGCACTCTTCGGCGGCTTGGAGACCAGATGGGTGTGGGTGAAGCTGTCAGGATACTTCAGGCCGTAGCCGAGCAGACGGTCCATGCCGATGTGGGCGAGCCAGATGAGCGCGAATGGCAGGAGAGCCGTCTGCCCGCCGAGGATGGCATAGGCGCCAAGCGCCAGCGGCAGCACGGTGTTGTGTGCGAGGTTGTAGCAGGTTGCACCGATGGCCGTGCCTGCGAGATAGCCCAGCGCGCTCAGGTCCGGCGCCAGGAGCAAGACGGCGAAGAGTATCCAGTTGCCGCCGAGGTGCGCATAGGCGATGACGGTAAGCGCGAGCAAGGCGGCTCCTTCGGCGCGGAGCAGGGTGGTGGGTTGAGTGAGCAGGGCGGTGGGTTGGGTGCGTGGCATCTTAGCTCTCCCTTTGTGCGTTGCCCGCGTCGCGCAGACTGGCGGCAAACATGCGCACGATGGTGTGATAGCTGGTGTCGATATCGACGGGTATGCCAAATCCCCCCGCCAGCTCAAGCGAGACAAAGCCATGGGCAAGGCTGCGCAGCGCGCGGGCGGCGTGGATGAAGTTTTCGTCGCTCAGGTGATAGGGCGCGAGCACCGCGCGTATGATCGACATTGTCTCCTCTGCCGGAGCGATCAGTTCGCTATCACCGGGAATCGCCGCGCGCAGGCTGGCGGCGTAGATGCCGGGATGTTCTTTGGCGAAGCGGCGGTAGGCATCGGCGACGGCGAAGATGCCTTCCTCGCCGTTCTTGCCAATGGCGGCACGCGCAAGCCGGTCTCTCAGCTCGCGTGTGCCACGCACGGCCAGCGCATGGCGCACGCCATCCAGGCTGGAGATGTGGTTGTAGAGCGACGGTGTGCGCACACCCAACTTGTCCGCCAGACGCGCCAGGCTCAGCGCGTCCAGTCCCTCTGCGTCCACCAGATCGGCGGCAGCCTGGAT
>DASVOW010000922.1:0-6167 GCA_036383155.1 Ktedonobacterales bacterium | reverse complement strand
GGCGAGTGCGCGGGATGAGAAAAGGAGCAGCGGCGTGAGAAAGGTCATCGCGTCGGAGATGGTGACCGTAGATGGCTTCTTTGCGGGGCCAAACGCGGAGATCGATTGGCACAACGTAGATGAGGAGTTCAACGACTATGCGATTGAACTGATCAATTCGATCGATGCCATACTGTTTGGACGTGTGACATATGAGGGGATGGCCAGTTACTGGCCAACGCCAGAGGCGATTACGACTGATCCTATTATTGCCAACAAGATGAATACGACCGCGAAGGTGGTGTTTTCGAAGACGCTGGACAAGGCTGGATGGGAGAATACAACGCTCGTCACGGGGGATGCCGCCGAAGAAGTCGCGAAGCTGAAACACCTGCCAGGTAAGGATATGGTGATCTACGGCAGTGGGAAGCTTGTGTCGAGCCTTACGCGAGCTGGCCTGATTGATGAGTTTCGGCTCGTCGTCAGCCCGGTTGTCTTGGGGAGTGGGATGTCTCTCTTCAAGGGCGTGACTGAGAGCGTGAAGCTGAGACTGACGGGCAGCAAGGTATTTCAGTCGGGGAACGTTCTGCTGTGTTACGAGCCGGGGAGATAAGTAGGTGCATGATGGCACGCATCCTACTTGCCTGGCGTGGGAAGGCGGGAGCGGGTGGGATACGTGCTTCACGTCGCAGATACGAGCCGCTGCCCAGGAGGTCACTCCTGGGCAGCGGCTGTTTCAGTGTTATGGGATTGGCGACTTCTCGCTAGCCTTGTGGCAGCGTCGGCGGAGTCTGTTGGGGTGGGGTGACGACGGGCTTGGCTGCGCCATTGCTGCCATTGACGCCTGCGCCGCGTCGCATCAGCTCGGTCAGAGGCTCGACGAGGTCGATGGGAAGCGGGAAGATGATAGTCGAGTTCTTTTCGACGGCGATCTCGGTGAGCGTCTGCAGATAGCGGAGCTGGAGGGCAGCCGGCTCAGTCGCGATTACTTTGGCTGCGTCGGCGAGGGTCTGGGATGCCAGGAACTCGCCTTGCGCCAGCAGAACCTTGGCGCGCTTCTCACGCTCGGCCTCGGCCTGTTTTGCCATCGCACGCTGCATGGTCGCCGGTAGCTCGACGTCCTTCACTTCGACTGTGGTGACCTTGATGCCCCAACGCTCGGTATGCTGATCGATGATCGTTTGCACGGCACGGTTGATATCTTCGCGGTCGGTGAGCAACTGGTCGAGGGTTGATTGGCCGATGACGCTGCGGAGGGTTGTCTGCGCAATCTGGACGGTGGCGCGGTAGTAGTCGAGGACGTTGTTTACGGCGTCATTGGGGCTGACGACGTAGAAATAGACTACCGCGCTGACCTTGACGGTGACGTTGTCGCGCGTCACGCCCTCTTGCGGCGGCAACTCGATGGTGATGATGCGCAGATCGATCTTGCGCATGCTGCTAATGAACGGCGGCACCCAGAAGATGCCAGGCCCCTTCGCGCCGATCAGACGACCGAGCACGAAGATGACGCCGCGCTCGTATTGGTTGACGACGCGCAGACCCGAAAGAACGAAGAACACCAGGATCAGCAGGATGATGAGTCCCGCGACTGTCAATACTGTGGGATCCATAACTTCGTGTTTCCTTTCATGGCACACGTGTGATGTGTTTATACATATGCTAGTACTAGTTGTGGGGCGGTTGCAGCGGCTCGACAATCAGAACCAACCCGTCGCGCCCTTTCACTCGCACCTTTTGCCCCGCCTCGATTGGCGGCCGTGGGTCAACTGAACCAGGCAGACGGGCCGCCCAATCTTCGCCGAGGATGTGCACGCGGCCTTCCGGAGCCAATGTGACGATGACCGTGGCTGTCTGGCCGATCAACCCTTCGCCGCCTGAACTGGTGCGCCCTCGGCGCGAGCGAATGGCATAGCTGATGACTACCAGCGAGATCAAGCCGAAGCCAATAGCCGCGCCAGCGATCACGTACGGGCTGACCGTGGGCCCACCCCGACTGGCGCCGGAGTCGAAGAAGATGAGCGAGCCGACCACAAGCGAGATCAGCGCACCCACCGTCAGTACGCCGTGCGTCGGCACGCGCACGTCCACCGCTAGCAGCACGATTGCGAGCAGCATCAATACGAGGCCGGTCCAGTTGGGGTTGAGCGCGCCGGCAGCGAAGAGGAAGATTACAAGCGCGATGGCTCCTACGGTGCCGGGCACGATAGCGCCGGGATGCGATAGCTCAAGGTAGATGCAGACGGCGGCTACGATAAAGAGAATGAAGACGATGGTTGGGTCGAGGAAGACCGTTTCGAGCTGGTTGGCGAGGGTCGGCTCCAGCTCGTTTACAGTCACCCCCGTCGTTTGGAGGGTCACCGTTTTGCCGGTTGCCAGCATGAGGGCCATACCGTCGAGCTTCACCAGCAGATCGTCTTGCGTTGCCGCGCCGAAGTTTACCAGATCGCCTTGAATAGCCTCCTGATCGTCATAGGAGGCGGCGTCGGAGACGGTCTTGACAGCGAGATCGGCGTTGCGCCCGTAGGTTGTCTGGTTGGCGCGCAACTGGGCTTCGAGGTCGTTTTTGATCTTGGTATCGAGGGTGCTTTCGAGGTCTTGTCCGGTCGACGAGATCGGGCTGGCCGCGCCGATGCGGGTGTTGGGCGCCATGGCTACCACGGGAGCAGCCAGCGCGACAAACGTCCCGGCGGACCCAGCACGAGCGTTCTGCGGGGCGATGTAGACGACGATGGGCAGGTTGGAGTTGATCTCCTTCTGGGTGATCAGCTTCATCGAATCGAGGTCGCCGCCTGGGGTGTCAAGACGGACGAGCAGCAGCGCGGCGCCGTCGCTCTGGGCTGTGTCGATGGCCTCGGTGAGGAAGCGCGCCGATGCTGGATCGACATCACGCTGGAAGGTGACGGCGTCGATGTGTGGCCCGTCGGCCCGCGCCGTTTCGGGCCGCAGTGCCGATGCCGCCAGGACGCCTGCCGTAGTCAGCAGCAGCAGTAGTCCCAGCATTCCCGCAAGCGGTATCGCACGTGTGAGACGAAGACTCCCTATGAATGCTCGCATCACGCACCTCCTTGGTGCTGGCTGTGCATCAAGGCGTTTGCCTGTTTGCCATGCCGTGGCGAGTATAGGTGAATGTGGCGCGGTCGTCAAGTCCACGGCTGCCTGTTCGATCTACGCCCGTTGCCATCATGTGTTGCAGATAAGCGTTGTTGCCTCCAAATCTCCTACTATCGATCTCCGGGTACAATTCCGGGTATTCATGTTGCGATCCACATTGCTCATCACTATTGTACGCTTGGTATGCAAGGCTACTATATTTCCGGTGGCGCATGGCATATAATGTCGAGAATATTTGGGAATAGCAGTGGCGAGCGCGAGACTCGCGGAGATAGCGGCAGGGGGTATGGCGTGTCAAGTGCTAATAATGGCGCACGCTCACCAGAGCGTATGAGCAGCGTTGCTGGTGAATTCGAGAGCGCCGACGCGCTCGAAGGCGTGCATGAGGCCGGTAAGCGCGAAGTCGAGATGTACATTCGGACGTACCAGACTCTGCTGCGCAGCTCCGGTGAGGTCGGCCTGAAGGCACTGGTGCAGGCGCACTACAATATTGACTCTGTGCTGCATCCGGAGGCACGCTCCAGCAATCCTGATATGTCGGCGTTTATCTACGCCGTGCTGCGTTTGCCCACCGCCGTTCTGCAGTCCAGCCGCGTGCTGTTGGGTCAATCGGAGGAAGTCTTCGCGCAGCATGGCTTTCAGGTGGAGCAGTGGCAGGCGGTAACCGCCTCCGCGCGGCGGCGCAAGTGGTTTTTCGACGGCAAGAACACGTTGGCGGCTTTCATCGCGAGCGTGAGCGACACGGACGATATCGTGCCGACGCTCGTCGCCCTGCAGATTGAATGGAACAAGTTTCACTGGCTGCTCAACGCGGACTCCACGACGATGCAACTCTTGGAGAGCCGGGTGGATCGCTCGTCGCCAGTGTACGCCGAGATTACCAAGGTGGTGCGCGAGCGGCTGCATGTGAGCCTCGACGACTGGCGGCGCCTGGAGGTGATCTGGGGCGACAACGTGTGGACGAACTTGCTGGCCATCGGGCGCGAGCGCAAGAACTTCGCGCTGCGCATGCTCGGCGGCTCGCATGTGGGATTTGTGCGCGCGACACGCAAGTGGTGGTCGCCGGTCAACAAGCTGGTGGACGATCTGCGTCTGAGCCGGCGACCGGTGTACTTTGTCTCAAGCAATACGCACAGTCTGAGCAACCTGCTCTCCGGGACGGCGATCCGGCGTGAGGCCGAGCTGACGCGCTTTGCCACGTCGGGCGCCGATGCATTCATGGCTGAGGAGTATCGCAAGCTGAAAGACGGCAATGCGCCGGGCAATTGGCAGAACTTCCTCTATTATGCCGCACGTGAGTATCAGCACACGTCAGCCGGGCAGGGCTTTGCGCGCAGCCGGCCTGTGGAGGAGCAGGAGCGGGGCATCTGGTACATCGGCTCGCGGTATGGCCTGGAGCTCGATGTGCAGGTGTTTGACCTCTCGAAGCTGCATCCTGACGATCTCGATCCACGGGTGCGGGTTCCTGGGTATGAGCGCATCGCCGACAGTCGCGGCGTGATCATCAATATCGACTATCCGCTTGGGATGGCAGCGTACCGCGTGCTGCGCGAGGTGATGGAGAACAATATTCAGGTCAAGGGTGTCTATATCCTCGGCAAAGCGGCTACGCTCAACGGCAGCATCGGCGACGTGATGATCTCGAACGTGGTGTTGGACGAGCATAGCCAGAATACCTACTGGCTCGACAACTGCTTCAATGCGGGCGATGTTAGCAAGAATCTGGTGTTTGGGGCGGTGCTGGACAACCAGAAGGCCGTATCGAGCAAGGGAACCTTCCTGCAGAACCGCGCGTACCTCGATTTTTACTATCGCGCCAACTATAGCGTGGTCGAGATGGAAGCTGGGCCGTATCTGGATGCGGTGTACGAGAGCCTATACATGACGCGCTATCCGACCGGGGAGAACATCAACTTCGCCAAGCTGCCGTTCGACCTGGGCGTGATCCATTATGCTTCGGATACGCCGTATACGCGGGGCAAGAATCTGGGCGCGGGCAGCCTCTCCTACTATGGTATGGATTCGACGTACGCCTCTACGATCACCATTCTGCGGCGCATCCTCGATCACGAACTAGGCGGGACACGCGGCGAAGCGGTGGCTCGCGCCGAGGCGCTGCGCGTGCGCCGGCAGGCTGACTCGAAGCAGGCACAGGCACCGGCGTCATCGCGGGGGTGATCAGCGAGTGGGTGGGCGGGCGGTTGAAACCGCGCCTAGGGGCGCTGCGCGCCTGGCTCAATACTGTGCGCTCCCTAAGACACATCCGGGACAGTGCAGCATCCCTAAATGGACGGGTGCCTCCCAAGCCGGGGCAACGTCAGTTGAACGGCGCTAGCTTGGGAGGCATGGGGAGCAGGCGGTGGGCTTATGCCGTCGTCGGGTGATTTACATTGGGAGTGGGCAGGGGATGCAGACCAGCCTCGATCTCGGCGCGTTGCGGCTCCAGGAAAGGCGGCAGTGCGAGCCGCTCGCCGAGGTGGGCCTCGTCTTCGTCGGAGAGGAAGCCTGGGCCGTCGGTGGCAAGCTCGAACAGAATGCCGTTTGGCTCGCGGAAGTAGATGGACTTGAAGTAGTAGCGCTCTACGAGGCCGGAGGTGCGTAGTCCGGCGTCTTCCAGGCGATCCAGCCATTCCTCATGTTGCTCGGGTGTGGGCACGCGGAAGGCGACGTGATGGACGCCACCGCGCCCCAGGCGTTCTCGCGGCAGATCTTCACGCGCGTCTACGTGTACCTCGGCTCCGGGGCCGCCGACGCCCGTTCCGAATACCAGAATGTCGCGTGCTGGTCCCTCAGTGGCGGCGTAGCTTCCGCGCTGGGAGAAGCCCATGATGTCCGTAAGCACGCGCGCGGTTGGCTCGGCGTTGCGCACTGTTAGGGTTACCGCGCCAAGGCCGCGGATGCCTTGCAGTGCTGGGGTCGGGCTCTTGTCCCATGGGGTGCCGCCGGGTAGGAGCGCATCGGTGTCATCTATGAGCGCGAGCCGCTGGCCCTCGGGGTCGCGGAAGGCGAGCACGGCGCGCCCGGCTTCTGTGGTGAGCGGATCGTGCTGGATGCCTAGCTCGTCAAAACGGTTT